>JAZSGK010000054.1:0-18707 GCA_045532695.1 Acutalibacteraceae bacterium | reverse complement strand
GGAGGAGAAAAATGGAAATTATTTCAAAGGTTAAAGGAGTTTTTGCAGGCAAAGAGGGCTGGTCAACTGAACCCACAGAAAGAATCAGCTATTATTCATACTTTGCCGGTCAGAATATGATTTACACACTTTTTAATGTGTGTCTTACAACTTATCTTTTATTTTTGGGTATAGACCCTATTAAATCAGCGGCAGTAATGCTTATAGTAAAAGTATGGGACGCTGTAAACGATACACTTTTCGGCGTGATCTTTGACTCTATAAAGTTTAAAAGCGGAAAAAAATATCTGCCATGGATAAGAATTTCAACTGTGCTTATTCCCATTGCGACGGTGCTTACTTTTATTATTCCCTCTGATTCCTCACAGACTGTGAAGCTCGGCTGGTTTGCTGTTGCATATATTCTCTGGGATACGGCTTACACCCTTTGCGATGTGCCTATATTCGGTATACTTACCTCCATGAGTCAGAGTGTAGATGAGAGAAATACAATTCAGTCTCTTAAGAGCATTGCAACCTATGCAGGTGTTGGTCTTACATCGACTCTTGCAACTGTGCTTGTCAGTGAAAAGGTAGGTATGAATTACGGTACTATTTCTGCTATAATCTGTGTATTGGCATTCGGCCTTATGTCACCGGCTTCATTTAAGCTTAAAGAGCGTTTCCATGCGGAGGCTGAAGAAACCTTTACCATAAGAAGAATGTTCTCATATCTTTTCAAGAATAAATATCTGCTGATATATTATCTCGGTATTTTCTTCTATTCAGCACTTAATATCGGTAACGCATTCACTCTTTATGTTTCGTACTATCTTTTCAAGAGTTCTCTGTTTTCATTGGTTGTAGGCGCAATCGGAACAGTACCTCAGCTTGTTGTTGCGCTGCTTCTTCCTAAGATTATCCGAAAGTTCGATAAGATGAAGGTCAATCAGGTATGCTTGTTTCTCTATGTAATACTTAGTGTAATAACATGGCTTGTGGGATACGGCAACATTGTAGTATATATTATTCTCTTTACTATACGTTCAGTTCCTCTTGCTGTTGTTGCTCTTGAAATGTTTATGTTTACCCCGGACTGTGCAGAATACGGTAGATTCAAGAGCGGTACAGAGGCAAAGGGTATAACCTTCGCTGTTCAGACCTTTATGGCAAAGCTTACCGGATCTATTTCAAGCGCACTCGGTCTGTTTATTCTCGGTCTCGAATCCGTAGGCTGGAAGGTTGTTGAGGTAGGCTCATTCCAGGAACTTGAGCAAAGCGGTGTAACTCAGACACCCCACGCTCTTAACATGCTCTGGCTTATCTTTATGCTTATACCGGCAATAGGCGGTCTGCTTGCATTTATCGTCTGGTCCTTCTACGATCTCAGAGATAAGGATGTTCAGGTTATGATCGACTGCAATACAGGCAAAATCACAAGAGAAGAGGCTATGGGCAGGCTTTCAAGAAAGTATGATATCAAAGAGTAATTATGACCTGAAGAGAGGGAGAAAATCAACAGGTAAATGTATTATAAACAGATGAGAGGTAAAAACAATGAAAAAAGGTATAACTAAGCGTGAACGTGAAGTAACCGACATAAATGAAATAAAAGAAATCTTAGATAAATCCATGATTGCCCATATCGGTATGGTAGACGGTGACGAGCCTTATGTAGTACCTATGAACTACGGCTACACTCTCGAAGACGGAGTACTCTCCATTTATCTTCACGGTGCAACAGTGGGCCGAAAGATTGATATTATAAAAAAGAATCCAAAGGTGTTCTTTGAAATGGAATGTGATATTGTACCTTTTGAGGGCAAGGTAGCCTGCCAGTACGGCACAACCTATGCCAGTGTAATGGGTCTTGGCAAGGCTGAAATTCTTGAAGACGTGGAAGAGAAAAAAGACGGTATGGCCAAGCTTATGAAAACTCAGACAGGCAAGCACTTCACTTTTGATGAGAGAATGGTAAGCATTGTCAGTGTTATCAGAATCACATGCACAGAGTTCACTGCCAAGAAAAGACCTATGCCTATGGGCATTAAATGAGGGCATAGCTTATGATTGAATCTATGAGCGACTTCTTTACTGCACGTACCGAAGGATACGATGAGCATATGCTGACGGAGGTTGAGGGCTGCAAAGAGGGATATATAAAAATGGCGTCACTCGTACCTTCTGCCTGTGAAAGGCTTTTAGATCTCGGCTGCGGTACGGGTTTAGAGCTTGACGAAATATTCAGACTCTTCCCCCGCATAAAGGTTACGGGAATTGATCTTACAGAAACAATGCTCCTAAAGCTCAGGGAAAAACACAGTGACAAGGATATTACTCTTATCTGCGGTGACTATTTTACAGAGCCTTTTGGCGAGTGTGAGTTTGACTGTACCGTATCCTTCCAGACTATGCATCACTTCTCTCACGAAAAGAAGCTGGGGCTTTACAGAAAAATATATGAGTCTCTCAGCAGTGAGGGAGTATATATCGAGTGCGACTATATGGTGCTGACTCAGACCGAAGAAGACCATTGGTTCAGGGAAAATGAAAGACTCAGAAAAGAGCAGGGCATAGGTGAGGATGAATTTTATCACTACGATACACCCTGCACTGTAGATAATCAGATAATGCTTTTAAAGTCGGCAGGGTTCTCATCGGTGAAGCAGGTATTCAGAAAAGAAAATACCACCATGCTGGTGGCGAAAAAATAAATTCAGGGAGAAACAACATGAAAAACAGTGAAATTAACATCAGAGATCCCTTTGTGGTATGTGAAGACGGTAAATGCTATCTTTACGGCACAAGAGCCGCAAATTTCGGCAAAGATACAGGCGGCTTCGATGTATATGTGTCGGAAGATCTTGAAAACTGGAGTGAGCCTATAGAGTGCTTCAATTCTATAGAGTACGGTATGAACCGTATGGTCAACTGGGCACCCGAAGTTCATAAGTATAAGGGTGCATACTATATGTTTGCTACCTTTACAAGAGAAAATGGCCTCAGAGGCACTTTTGCACTTAAGGCTGATTCTCCTTTAGGCCCATTTGCACCACACAGTAAAAAGGCTCTCACCCCCGAAGAATGGGAGTGTCTTGATGGTACTCTTTATATAAGCAAAGACGGTAAGCCTTATCTGGTTTTCTGTCACGAGCACACTCAGATGATTGACGGCACAATGTGTTATATTGAGCTTGAAGAAGACTTAAGCACATATAAAGGTGAGCCTGTGACTCTTTTCAGTGCATCTTCGCCTCATTGGGCAGACAAAAAGCCTGCGGGTGAGCACTACATAACTGACGGCCCCTTTATGTTCAGGACAAAAGACGATGAGCTTCTTATGATATGGTCAACCTTTATTAAGGGCAACTATGCAGAATGTGCAGTTAAGTTTACAGACGGTGAAATAGGTGAGGACTTCGTTCATCTTGAGCCTATCGTAACAAGTGACGGCGGTCACGGTATGATATTCAGAAAAGACGGTAAGCTATATCTGACTTATCATACTCCCAATCAGACAGACTATGAGCGTCCTGTCTTCAGGCTTATGGAAGATATGGGAAACGAAATAAGATTAGCTGACTGATATGAATAAACAGAAGGAACCTCCCGCAAAAGGAGGTTCCTTTTTATACAGATAAAGCTTATTTGTGTACGCCCCATATACATTCGTTATTTTCTCCTGCGGCAGAGAAAACAAGCACATTTTTATTATCCTTGCTTTCGTCTTTTTGTATGCACAAAACACCCTCGTATTTCACATCGTTAATTGTAAGAGTGATGTAAGGGGTTCCTTCTTCTATAGACCAGGTGCCCACGGCATCAGCAGATGAAACGGCAGTGTTTTCTTTCACACTTTCATAAACCTTCAAACGGCTTATTGTGCCGTCGGGATTAAGGGTTATATTCTGAGTAGGTGTAATTATATTTTCTGCGTTTTCCCAGGTGTCTGCTTTGTTGGTGATATTTCCGTGAGCGACAAATTCGTATTCGCCTGATACTGCGGATAAATCATAGCCGCAATTACTTACAGCTTCTCCGCGATATTCAAAGGGCAACATAACCGCCCAACCGTTTTTGTTTCTCACAAGCTGATGTACTCTTGTTTCATAATTTTCGAAACCGTTGTTGAAACGCTGGTGATAAACATTCAGAAGCTTGCCGTCTTCGTCATATAAAGCAGAGCTGTGACCTGCGGCCAGATAAGCGGTATCAAGTGAAGACAGTTTGTAGCTGCCCATAAGCTTGAGACCTGTGTTAGAGTTATCGGTTGCGGGATTGCCTTTGGCATCAATGAAGGGGCCGTCGGGTGATTTGCTGCGGTATTCTCTCATATTATAACCGCCTAAGGAGTTGAGACCTCCGTAGGATATGAAGAGATAATAATAGTCAGTCTGAGGGTCATAGCGGATGTATGCACCTTCACCTGAAAGGTCATTTGCAAAAGCGGTTGCGATTATTTTCTTGCCGAAATACATATCGTATCCTTCGGTCTTTTTCATATATTTGTAATCGGGCAGGCCTGTTTTTTCAACCAAAGGCATAATGTATATTCCTCCGAAAAATGAGCCGTAGCTCATCCAGAGGTTGCCGTTCTTGTCATAGAAGACATTAGGGTCAATGCAGTTGGGGTAGATTTCCGAATTATAAGTACCGTCAGCACGGAACCAGGGAGCGTTCTGAACATCCTTGATTTTCAGGGTACCTTTATCAAGAAGTCTGCCGATATTTGTAAATGAAAAGTGCATAGAGTTGCTTCTTATGTATTTGCCGTCAAGAGTCTGATTGTTGAAGCCGGAATAAACTACAGGAGACTGATATTTATAGGTGCCTTCAATATCGTCCGAAGTAGCGAGCCAGATAACCGATGCTGTTGTACCCCAGACTGAGGAGCAGGAGTAGTAGCAGTATTTGCCCATTGTTTTGTTATATATTACCTCGGGTGCCCAGATATTTGTCTGCCAGACGTTTTCGTCATAGGCATAAAGGCTCTGATATGCATCTGTCCATTCAAGAGGCTCTGAAAGAGTGTCACGGATAGTTGACTCCGGTTTTACGAGCAGTTGATTTGTGTCACTTACACCACAGGAAATATCAGACCAGTTCAGAAGATCACTGCTTTTTGCCGCACAGAGATGAGAGCCGAAAATATAGTAGCTGTCACCGTCTTTTATTACTGACGGATCGTGTATGCTGACTCTGCCGTTGCCGATTTCTGTGGTACCGCTGCCGTTTATTGCGTACTGCCTGGCAACCGGTTCACCTGCATCTCTGAGACCTGAAAATGAGCCGATGAGACACATAATTGCAGCAAGAGCCTTAAAAAGAAAGTTGATTATCATATTACACACCTCGCATATTCTGCTTTTAATATGATACCATTATTATGAAGCTTAGTCAATATATGCAAAAAGAGCGACGGTACCGGATTGGCACCATCGCTCTTTTTTTGAGGAAACAAAATATCTTTAAAAGGGGTTGAATTTATTTTGAGTCGGAGGGGTGACAGCTGCCTTTCATTGCACAGCTTTCACAGCCACAACCGCAGGCCGTTTTGCCTTCTTTCTTGTCTTTGCGCATCTTTCTTACTATCATAGCAATTATAAATGCAAGGACCAGGAGAACGGCAATTGTGCCGATGTTCTGAGTAATAAAGTCCATTTATATCACCTTATTTGCCTAATTTTTTCTCGGGCTTAAATACCATAACTGCCATAAGGACAGCTACAGCGCCTGCTGCAATAAGACCGATAATATTTGCACTTCCTGTAATAAGCATACCAAACTGATTGATAATCAGTGCAACAGCGTAAGCAAAAGCACACTGATAACCGATTGCAAACAATGTCCATTTCCAGTTATTCATTTCTCTTTTGATTGCACCCATAGCTGCAAAGCAGGGAGCACAAAGAAGGTTGAATGCAAGGAATGCATATGCTGATACGGGAGTGAATATTGTGCTTCTGAGAATTTCCCAGATTTCTTCGCCTGTTTCAACTGTAACCTCAGGATTGCCTAAAAGTACGCCGAAGGTTGCAACTACGTTTTCTTTAGCGATGAGACCTGTTACTGTTGCAACAGCACTCTGCCAGTTGCCGAAGCCAAGGGGTGAGAATATCCATGCAAAAGCATTGCCGATAACCGCGAGGATGGAGTTGTTGAGATCCTCTACCATACCGAAACTGCCGTTTTCTGTGCCGAAACTCTGAAGGAACCAGAGCACAACTGAGGAAAGAAGAATGATTGTGCCGGCTTTTTTGATGAAAGACCAGCCTCTTTCCCATGTGGTGCGAAGAATATTACCTAATGTCGGCATATGGTAAGCGGGAAGCTCCATAACAAAGGGGGCAACGTCACCTGCAAAGAGCTTTGTTTTCTTAAGAATCAGACCTGAAAGTACAATTGCAGCAATACCCATAAAATATGCTGAGGGAGCAACCCATGCAGCACTACCGAAAAGTGCGCCTGCGATCATTGCGATAATAGGAAGCTTAGCACTGCAGGGAATGAATGTCGTTGTTATGATAGTCATACGGCGGTCACGCTCGTTTTCGATTGTACGTGAAGCCATTATGCCCGGAACACCGCAGCCTGTACCGACAAGCATAGGGATGAAGCTCTTACCGGAAAGACCGAACTTACGGAAAATTCTGTCCATTACAAAGGCGATTCTTGACATATATCCGCAACCTTCAAGGAATGAGAGGAATACGAAAAGCACGAGAATCTGCGGCACGAAGCCGAGAACAGCACCGACACCGCCTACAATACCGTCGATAATAAGACTTTGAAGCCAGGGGGCACAGTTGATGCTCACAAGAAGGTTTTCGACTAATACGGGAATGCCGGGTATGAAAGCTCCGAAGAGATTCCAGCCTTCACCGAATACGCCGTCATTTGCCCAGTCTGTTGCCCATGTGCCTACGGTTGTAACTGAAATGTAGTAAACCAGGAACATAACGAGAGCAAAAATCGGAAGAGCCAGGAAACGGTTTGTAAGAACACGGTCAATCTTATCTGATACAGTAAGACCTCCGCGGTTCTTTTTGGTGTAGCAGGTTCTGAGAACTCGCTCTATGTATTCGTATCTTTCGTTGGTAATAATACTTTCTGCATCGTCATCAAGCTCTTCTTCAACGTGCTGAATATCTTTTTCGATATGACTGATAATCTCCTTGTTGATGGCGAGCTTTTTGATAACCTTTTCATCTCTTTCGAAAATTTTGATAGCATACCATCTCTGCTGCTCATCGGGGAGAGAATGAACCGTAGCCTCTTCGATATGTGCTATAGCATGTTCAACCTCGCCTGAAAATCTGTGCTGAGGAATTGTTCTGCCTGAATCAGCGGCTTCAACTGCGGCATCGGCAGCTTCTGCGATACCCGTACCCTTTAAGGCTGAGATTTCAAGAGCCTTGCAGCCGAATTTTTTTGAGAGTATCTCAAGGTCGATTTTATCGCCGTTTTTGTTGACGATATCCATCATATTGATAGCGATGACTACAGGGATACCGAGCTCTGAAAGCTGAGTTGTAAGATAAAGGTTTCTTTCTATGTTGGTACCGTCAACAATATTCAGAATAACGTCGGGTCTTTCGTTAACAAGATAGTTTCTTGCAACTACCTCTTCGAGAGTGTAGGGAGAAAGTGAGTAGATGCCCGGAAGGTCAACTACCGTAACATCGGGATTCTTTTTGAGTTTACCCTCTTTCTTTTCAACCGTAACACCGGGCCAGTTGCCTACATACTGATTAGAACCGGTGAGGGCATTGAAGAGAGTAGTTTTACCGGAGTTGGGGTTACCGGCAAGTGCAATTTTAATGGCCATAAAATATTTCCTTTCACTTGAAAATCTGTTTGTTAGTTTCAGCTAACTGAACACCTGAAAAATTTGAGCAACACCCTGTTACTCAACTTCTATATTCTGACAGTCAGCTTTTCGAAGGGTCAGTTCATAGCCTCTTACGGTTATTTCTACGGGATCGCCCAAGGGTGCAACTTTTATAACCTTAATGGTAACGCCTTTGGTAATGCCCATATCCATGATTCTTCTCTTAATGGCACCTTCGCCGCCGACTTTTGTGACTCGGACAGTTTCGCCGATTTTTACATCTTTGAGAGTTCTCATGTATTTGCCTCTTTTCTATAGTGATTATATTGCAAGATAACGTTGGTTAGTCTTGTCTAACTGAAATATATATTACTCCAATATTTTACTTTTGTCAAGGTGTTTTTTAGAAAAAATTGATGTTAAGTTGTAAGTTTGATGTAAAAATTGGGAGGTGGCTCCGCGAAAGCACCCGCAGGGTGCTTTCCGCTAGTGCCCCGAGGGGCACCAGCACGCCGTAAACGGCGACGGAGCCACCGTAGCTATATCCTTGCAGCGACTAAAAAAATACCGGCACCTCGTGAGAGGTGCCGTGATAGCTTATTAATACTGGAAATCGCTTATGAACATATAGTTGTTAAGAATAGCTGAACCCTTAGCGGACATACCTAAGAGTGTGCCGTCCTTGATAGTAATGAGTATGTGCATATACTGATCAAGCGAAACGAGCTGACCGTTTGCAGGATTATAAATAAGATCAAGAGTACAGTCATGATACTTAAGCTCGAAGTCTACATTTTTAATGATAAACTTAACAGTGGGGTCTGTCTCAAGAGTATTACGTACATCGGCCATCTTAATAGGTGTGAACATTGATCCGATGGGGCTGTCCCATGTAGCAGAATCGCCTGCGGGCTCACAGTTAACTTCATCCTTTAATTCAATGGTAATTTTAACATTGCCGTCGGGGAGCTCTGTGCAGGAAGCACTTTCAATTGCACTTGCATCTGTAAGTAAGCAGCCCTTTGAATTCTGATAAACGGGGAACCATTCCATTGATTCACCTTTGAGCTTTGATTCGGGATTAGCTCTTGCATCCTCTTCAGTTTTGAAGAAGTTTGAAGCGATGGGAAGGATCTTGTTGAAAAGAGAGCCTTCGAACTGAGCTTTATCGGCAGGAATTTCCTGATACTCAACTTTAGAAAAGCCGGGAGAATCTATTTTAGCTTTATTGACAAGCTCGGTGTATTTAGCAAGAATTGCTTCGTTGCCCTGGGGTAAAGCGTTATCGCTTGTGTTGTCTGTTACAGGTGCTGTTGTAGTGGTGGTGTCACCGCTGTTGTCTGAAGGCTGTGTTGTAGAGGGTGTTGTTACAGCCGGAAGAGTAGTAACGGGAGTTACGGGAGCAGCGACGTTTACAGCCGGAAGATCGGCATCCATACTGCCTTCAACGTTAATTTCAGTAGGTAACACAAGACCGAGAGTAATTGCGAGCATGCAGAAAACTGCTGCAAGCAATGCTGCAAAAGTAAGTTCTGATTTTTTCATTGTATATCTTCTCCTTCATAAAGAATATTTACAGTAAGATTTTAGCACTAATCTGAATAAAAGTCAATTACAAACAAAGCGGCAGGGAGATTTTGTTTGTTTTTTTAGTAACATGTTCAAAGATGGTAAAAGTAATATTCTTATTTATACTGATAACATCTTACATAGTCTACAATAAATTCTGCAGGCCAGTTTTCATCGGGTGTTTTATTTATATCACCTGCACCGTGTCTGTCTCCGTATGCTACGCCGTTTTCGCCGCTGAATTCAACTGTCAGAAGCAGGTATTCGGGATTCTGAGAAACGCCGCCCGTGGAAAGCCTGCCTGTTTCCACACCGTTAAGATAGAAAATGTATTCATTTTCATTCCACTCCAGGCCATAGGTATTGTATTCCTTATAGGGGTTGTTTTCAATAAAAGTTTTACCTATGCTGTCGCCCTTATGACCTTCGCCGTATCCGTCATAATGTATTCCCGATACAACGCAGTCATTACCCCACCAATGGTCTTTATAGTAGAAAGACTCAAAAATATCCACCTCTGTGCCGTCTTTACCTGAGCCGTCAATATTTTCAACCTGGTCATTCATCATCCAGAAGGCACTCCACAAGCCGTAGGCGGCAGGAAGCTTACATCTTACCTCAAAGTATCCGAATTTCTGTTCATAGAGATTTATTGTGCTGATTGCACCTGTGTACCAGCCGGGTTTATATTCCTTGAAGTTGATTTTATCGTGCCATTTTTCGTAGTATCTGTTTTCGAGGGCCTCGTCGGAATGCTGAGCCTTGATTATGAGATTGCCGTCAGAAACACTTACCATATCCTCGTGCCAGTATCCGCCTTTTCTTTCGGTTACCCACCATTCATAGGTCCATTTGCTTTTGTCAAGAGTGTCTCCCTCAAATTCGTCATTCCATACGAGTTCAAAATTGTTAAGGTCTATGGTTTTTCCTTTTGGTACCTTGCCAAGACTGAAAGTATCGGGCAAAACTGCACTTATGAGCATTAACAGGGTGATGATTGATTTTAGTATTATTTTCATATACGTTCTCCTTATGATTTATATTCTTATGCTATACCAAGCGGAAGGTTTTGTCAACAAAAAGTGAAAAGTCCGAAAAGTTTCTTTGTTACGGTGATTATCTTGTGCAATATGATTTGCACATCTTCATTTATGTTTTTTTGCGGGACTCTGTCCCACACCCCACAAACTTTTGTAAAAGTTTGAACAAAACTTTGCTTATTGGCTAAACTCCTAACTCCTCACTCCTAACTAAAAAAGCGACCCTTTTCGGGGTCGCTTGAATATTTACTTTTATGCCGCCTGAGCCTTATCAGCATTAGCCGGGGGAGTGAGATTCTTCTTTTCAGTGAGCTTCTGAAGAACAATAACAATTGCAAGAAGAGCTACACCTGCAAGGTCAGTTGCGATGCCGGGGATGATGCAGAGAAGACCGCCGCCAAGGAGCATAAGTCTCTGCCACCATGGACATTTTGCAAACATATAGCCTTCCATACCTGCAGAAACTGCGAAAATACCGATAAGAGCTGTTATTACGATAAGCACAACATCATACCAGTTGGCGTCGATAAGGAGCATCTCGGGGCTGTATGCGAAGATATAGGGTACGATAAATGCTGTAATAGCAAGTCTCGTAGCTGTGACACCCGTCTTCATAGGATTGGACTTTGCAATAGCCGAGCCTGCATAAGCTGCGAGGGCAACAGGCGGTGTGATGTCTGCAACGATACCGAAATAGAAAACAAACATGTGAGCTGCAAGTACGGGAAGTCCCATCTTGATAAGGATAGGAGCAGTGATTGTAGCCATGATAACGTAGTTGGCAGTTGTTGGTACGCCCATACCGAGTACGATACAGCAAATCATTGTCAGGAACAGAGCAAGGAACATACTGTTTTCTGCTACGGGTACGAGTGTATTGATGAGAAGCTGACCGAGAGCAGTCATTGTAACAACACCGGAGATGAGGCCGGCCATACCACAGGCAACTGCAACGCCCACGGTATTCTTTGCGCCGTTTTCAAGAGATTCAACGACTACCTTTGGTGTAAGGGTTGCTGAGTCTTTTGTCAGGAAGGAGAGTGCAACGCAGCTGATCATTGATACGAGAATAGCTGTGCTCATATTGGAAGCACCGAAGGGGAGCCAGAGTCCAAGAAGCACTGCAAGAGGAATAAGAGGAAGAACTAACTTCCAGATATTCTGTTTGTTGAGCTTTTTAGGAACAAGTGAAACTATCAGTGATCCGAGGATTGCAAAGCAAGCTGAGAGACCTGCGCTGAAGTAGTTCATTGCAATAACAAGAACAACAATGGGGAGAAGGAGATATCCGTTCTTTATCATAAGTCTGAAGAAGTTGGGGATAGCATCCTTGGGAAGACCCTTGAGACCTAATTTCTTTGCTTCAAAGTGAATCATCATAAAGATACCTGTGAAGTAAAGAACAGCCGGAAGAATTGCAGTAACTGCAATAGTAGAATAGGGGGTTTCTGTGATTTCTGACATAAGGAAGGCTGCTGCGCCCATAATCGGGGGCATAATCTGTCCGCCGGTTGATGCTGCTGCTTCAACTGCTGCAGCGAATTCGGGTTTGTAGCCTGTCTTTTTCATCATTGGGATTGTAATTGAACCCGAGCCTACAGTGTTGGCAACACTTGAGCCGGAGTACATACCCTCAAGAGCACTTGAAATAACAGCAACCTTAGCGGGACCGCCGATTGATGAACCTGCTATTGAGTTGGCAAGGTCAACGAAGAATGTGCCTATACCTGTTCTTTCAAGAAGAGCGCCGAGGATTATAAACAGTACAATAAAGGTTGTGCAAACATAAACGGGGGTTGAGAAAAGACCGTTGGATACATCATAGAAAAGACCGTACATAAGGCTTCTCAGAGCTGTATCGGGATTTTTGCTTATTGCATTGAATGCAGCGTAAGCAACGAAGCAACCTGCAACTATGATAATAGGCCAGCCTACAGCTCTTCGGCAGAGTTCAACGAGAATAAGTATTGCTATGAGGGCAATTACTATCTGAAGAGTACCGATACGGCGTGACATAAAGATTATATCTTCCTGGAAAATTGCGTAATACAGGAAAGAGCCTGCGCCGACAACAGAAAGAATAATGTCATAGAAGGGTACATAGTTGATTTTCTTAGTCTGCTTTTTGTATGCAGGGAAAATGAGGAATCCTATGAATACAATAAAAGCAAGGAAAGTTGTGAGCTTGGTATACTTTGTGGCATTCTGGAAAACGAGAGCCATTGAGATCATATATACGCTGAAGAGAGACATAATTGCTGTGATAACTGTTTTTCTCCAGCCTGTGAAAATTCGGGTGTTGCTCTCTCTGTCAAATTCAGCCATAATGGCATCAGCGTCGACTGCATCGTCTTCTGTCTGAAGGGGAATTTTATTTTCGTCCACAATTTTACCTCCTTTTCTTTATTATTAAAACTTAAATAAATGCTGCAAAAACTATTGCAGCATTTATTTGAAGTAAATATTTACTTAGTTAACTGCGAAAGGAATTATGCGATAACGCCGATTTCCTTGTAGTATTTTTCAGCACCGGGATGAAGAGGTACATTGCCGATTGCAGCAGCTGCTGTATCCTTGCTCATTTCCTTACCCTTAGCATGTGCTACAGCGATTTCTTCCTGCTTTTCCCAAAGGTTCTTTGTGATTTCGTAAACCTGGTCTTCGCTCATATCGTTTGAAGCGATGAATGTAGCCATGATAGCAACTGTTGAAGCGTCTGTATCAGCAACGAAAGCATAGTCATCAGCTGAATATTCATACTTAGCATAGAAGGGATAATCAGCCATAAGCTTGTTGATTACATCTTCGCCAAGGTCAACAGCAACGATTTCTGTTGATGTAGCAAGGTCTGAAACTGCGGGAGTGGGAGTACCTGCTGTGATGAAAGCAGCATCGATAGCGCCGTCTTTAAGAAGAGTAGCAGCATCGCCGAAGGAAGCGGCTGTCTTATTGATGTCTTTATCGATGTCGAGACCTGCAGCAGCGAGAATCTGAGTTGCGTTGTAGTAAACGCCTGAACCTACGTCGCCAACAGCTACGTTCTTATCCTTAAGATCGGCAATTGTCTTGATGCCTGAAGCCTTTGTTGCGATAACCTGGCAAACTTCAGCGTAAACACAGCCAACAGCTGAGAAGCAGGTGATGGGAGCAGCAAAGCCGTTTGTGCCTTCGTAAGCGTAGTTCATAACGTCGTTCTGAACGATTGCGAAATAAGCTTCGCCATCTTCGATCATTTCGATGTTAGCCTGTGAACCGCCTGTTGCCTGAACGGTGAACTTGTAGTCGTCTGTGCCGAGGATCTGACCTACTGCTGTTGTGAAAGCGTAGTATGTACCCTGGTTGCCGCCTGAACCTGTTACGATGTTAGCGATTACTTCAGTACCTGCAGAAGCGTCATTACTGGGGTCTGTGGATGTTGTGTCGTCTCCGTTGCCGCCGCATGCTGCAAGAGTAAAGAGCATAAGAGCTGCAAGAAGAACTGCGAGAATCTTTTTCATTGGGTAAAACCTCCGTTTAAAAATTTGCTTCCTTCATATAGTCTGAAAGAATTATTGCTATAATTGTAATATATTTATAATGTAATTGTCAAGGGGCAAAGGAGAATCTTAACAAAAAAATCACTATAGAAATGAATAAATATTAATTTTAAGAGTAATAAATGTGAAAAATATGTATAGCAAAGCATAAAAATTATTCTTATTAACAAAATATATATATTTATACTGTATTATTTCATTACAGAACCTATAGACGCAAAGGAGAGTAAACTATGAAAAAATTAGGCTTTGGCTGTATGAGGCTTCCCCTGAGAAACCCAAAAATAGGCGGAAGTGTTGACCTTGAAAAAACAAAAGAGATGGTAGACTACTATCTGAATGAGGATTTTACATATTTTGATACAGCATATATGTATCATGACGGAAGAAGCGAAAAGTTTGTAAGGGAGTCACTTGTCAAGAGATATGACAGAGAAAAGTTCCTGCTTGCGGACAAAATGCCTGTAGGCATGCTTGTGCTTAAGGGAGACACAAGCAGAATATTCCGTCATCAGCTGAAAAAATGCGGAGTAGAGTATTTCGATTACTATCTGCTTCACGCTCTCAATGCAAAATATCTTGAAAAGGCTGAGAAGCTCGGTGTATTCGAATATCTTCTCAACAAAAAGAAGGAAGGTAAAATCAAAAAACTTGGTTTTTCTTTCCATGACACTGCCGATGTCCTCGACAGAATACTCACAAGACACCCTGAAATGGAATTTGTTCAGCTTCAGATAAACTATCTTGACTGGGAAGACGAAAAGGTACAGTCCCGTCTTTGCTATGAGGTTGCAAGAAAGCACGGTAAGGATATCATAGTTATGGAGCCAGTCAAGGGCGGTAAGCTTGCCGATGTGCCTGAAAAGGTCAAAGAAATCTTCAGTGCTGTTCACCCTGAATGGTCTGCTGCATCATGGGCTGTAAGATTTGCTGCAGGTCTCGACGGCGTTATCTGCGTGCTCAGCGGTATGTCGAATATGGAGCAGCTTAAAGACAATACTGCATATATGAAAGACTTTGAGCCTCTTACCGAAAGAGAGCTCAACCTTCTCAAAACTGCGGCAGGCATCATAAACAACAAAGACAGTATTCCCTGCACCTCATGCAGATACTGTACAGCGGGCTGTCCCGTGGATATTCCGATTCCCGAATACTTTACTGCATACAACAAAAAGATTGCAGGAGAAAATGACTATAAGGAATATTTTGAAAGCAGTACCGATAAGACAGGCAGAGCTCATATGTGTATAAAATGCAGAAAGTGCGAGCAGGCATGTCCTCAGCATATAGAAATTGCCGACAAACTTTCTGAAATAAAGGACATTTTCTGATGGTCGTTTTATACAGATGATTTGTTGCATATGATACAAAATACGGTGATAAATATTGACATTTTTATCTTGCCGTTATATTATATAAGTTATAATAAAACTGCTGAAAATTGCTTCGGTGTTTTAATTAACAAGTAAAGGAGTTACTTTATGGAAAAAATTATCTATGTTATTCCTGTTATAGGTGTATTGGGCCTTTTCTTTGCACTGTTCCTTGCAATGAAAATCGGTAAGCACGATCCCGGTAACGAGAGAATGCAGGAAATCTCAGCTGCTATTCACGGCGGTGCAAAGGCTTTCCTTTTTGCTGAATACAGAATTCTTGTATTCTTCATACTTGCTCTTTTTGTGGCAATCGGCTGCTGCCTTTCATGGGGTACAGCTGCAAGCTTCTTAGTGGGTGCACTTTTCTCAATCGGTGCAGGCTACTTCGGTATGACAGTTGCTACAAAGGCTAATGTAAGAACATCACAGGCGGCTGCAACAGGCGGTATGAAAAAAGCTCTTTCAATTGCTTTTTCCGGCGGCGCAGTTATGGGTATGAGCGTTGTAGGTCTCGGTATACTCGGTATTTCTTCAATCTACGCTCTTACAAAAGACGCTGATATCCTTTTCGGGTTCAGCCTCGGTGCTTCATCAATTGCACTTTTTGCCCGTGTTGGCGGCGGTATTTATACAAAGGCTGCTGACGTTGGTGCCGACCTTGTAGGTAAGGTTGAAGCAGGCATCCCCGAAGATGACCCCAGAAACCCTGCTGTTATTGCTGATAACGTAGGTGACAACGTAGGTGACGTTGCAGGTATGGGCGCTGACCTTTTCGAAAGCTATGCAGGCGCAATTATCTCAGCTATCTCACTTGGTATTGCAGCATTCGCAAATGCAGGCAATCCCTCAATCGGTCCTCTTTACCCTCTTTACATAGCAGCAATCGGTGTTATTGCATCAATTCTTGCTACCTTCCTTGTACGCGGCGGTAAGTCAGACCCTCACAAGTCGCTTAAGGTTGCTACAAATGCTTCCTCTATTGTTGTGCTTGTTGCAGGTCTTGTTCTGAGTAAGTATATGTTCGGCTCACTGAAATACGGTTTTGCTGTTCTTGCAGGTATCCTTGTAGGCATCCTCATCGGTTCACTCACAGAGGTGTACACTTCAGATGCATATAAGGCAGTAAGAAAAATTGCAGAGCAGTCTGAAACCGGTACAGCAACAAACATTATTTCCGGTATCGCTGTAGGTCTTAAGTCAACAGCAGCTCCCATTCTTCTTATCTGTGTAGCTATTTTCGTTTCTTACTTCTGCTGTAAGAGTGAGCTTCCCGGTACAGGCATCTACGGTGTTGCACTTGCTGCAGTAGGTATGCTTTCAACAACAGGTATCACAGTTGCAGTTGACGCTTACGGTCCCATCGCTGACAATGCAGGCGGTATTGCTGAAATGGCAGGCCTTGATGAAAGCGTAAGAGAAATCACAGACAAGCTCGACTCAGTAGGTAATACAACAGCGGCTATCGGTAAGGGCTTCGCTATCGGTTCAGCAGCACTTACAGCTCTCGCACTGTTCTTCTCATATTCACAGGCAGTCGGTCTTGAGACTATGGGTATCGACCTTCTTGACTATCAGGTAGTTATCGGTCTTCTTATCGGCGGTGTGCTTCCCTTCGTATTCTCAGCATTTACTATGGAATCAGTAAGTAAGGCAGCTTATGAAATGATCGAAGAGGTTCGCCGTCAGTTCAAGACTATTCCCGGTATTCTCGAAGGCGAGGCTAAGCCCGACTATAATTCATGCGTAGCTATTTCAACTACAGCAGCTCTTAAAGAGATGATCATTCCCGGTGTACTTGCAGTGCTTTCACCCTTACTTGTTGGATGCATTTTAGGTGTAAGAGCTCTCGCCGGTCTTCTTGCAGGCTCACTTGTAACAGGTGTTCTTCTTGCAATCTTTATGTCCAACTCAGGCGGTGCATGGGATAACGCGAAGAAGTTCATCGAAAGCGGCGTGCACGGAGGCAAGGGCGGCGACGCTCACAAGGCATCTGTTGTAGGTGACACAGTGGGTGACCCCTTCAAGGATACAGCAGGCCCCTCAATCAACATTCTCATCAAGCTTATGTCAGTTGTTGCACTTGTGTTTGCTCCTCTGTTTATGATGATCAATGCAGGACAGGGCTTCCTGATGTAATAAAAAACTAATAAATATAAAGAAAAAGAGGACTGCAAAAGGCAGTCCTCTTTTTCGGTGAAAGGATGTCAGAGTCACAAAGGAAGTGTAATCAAAGGAGTTGTTTTGAAAGAAAGGATGGTTAAAAAGAAAGGTTGAGAAGTGGTGAGATTTCCTTTGTGGTACGATTATATTATACATATTCAAAATCCCGATATTTGGACTTTGGCTTTTATGTGAAAAATTTTTTCGGAAAGTGCGATAATCTGTTATGTAAGCAGGCGATATCTTTTACTGATACCGCCTGCTTTTGGTGAGAAAGATATAGATAGAGGGTTACTGTCAAAACTTGTCAGTTACTTCGCTGTCAGAGAGAAGTCTTGCGATTACACTGCTGTGAGTAACTACGACAACCTGGGCATAGGCGCAGGAGTCGAATTTATCATACAGCCTGCCGGCACTGTAGGTGCCTTCATAAACAGTACGGACACTGTTGGCAACATAACCTATTTTTTCGATATAGGGGAGCGTTACAACAATGGCGGTCGGGTCGTATTCATTGTAGGGCTCTTTTTCCAGTTTAATTGTTCTGCCTACTTTAAAAGGTTTTTTGCCATAATAATTGTTTACGCCTGTTATGGTAATGAAAACTGTGTTTTCCATAGTGACACTCCTTTCTTTTATGTTATGATTATATTATACATATTCAAAGTCCGTATATTTGGAGTTTGCTTGGAACGAGAAAAATACCAACCAAAATAAAAATTCTAATTTGAAAATTAACAGATATTTTACAATTATTACATATGGATTTTAGGTTCGGATTGTAAATTAGAGAAAATTTTTTTGTAAAGGAAATAAACTATGACATCAGGAAACAATAAAACTAAAAGACATCTTCACTTACACATTCTCACAGCAGTTTGCAGCATTTTTGTAATTTTAATCTGCTCTTTACTCCTTCTCATCACACACAAGTGGTCAGATACATATCAGGAATACGCAACCGACAACCACAACATAACCGAATACGGCACTACACTTGTATCTGCTCACCGTTCAGGCGGAGGTATCTTCCCCGAAAACACAATGATGGCTTTTGAGGGCTGTATCAACTCCGACACTTTCAGGACTGACATCTTTGAATTCGACCTTCATATCACGGCCGATGATGAGCTCATTATTCTTCACGACAACACCTTAGACAGAACAACCGATGCCGTTGAATACTTCGGCGAGGAGGATATCCGCCCGGAAAACT
>JAZSGK010000166.1:0-8792 GCA_045532695.1 Acutalibacteraceae bacterium | reverse complement strand
TTTTTCTCTGTCTACTACTTTACCTGAGTCTGCAACTACTTCGCAGGAGTATTTCACATCGTAGCCTTCTGCAAATTCTACTTCGTAAACTGCTCTGCCGTCATCGTAATCTTTTCTGAGTTCGAGAACCTGAACGTTTTCTGCTTTTACTCCGAAGGCTTCGTATGCCTTCTGTAAAGCGTCGTCTGCGGATATGTCAGCTGCGAAAGCGACTGAACTGAGTGAGAGTGGAAGTACAAGTACAAGTGCGAGTGAGGATAATTTTTTGAGTGATTTTTTCATAATGTTTCCACCTTTCGTTTTCCGGCTTAGCCGGGATTTTTTGTTTTTGATTTTTTTCTGATAACCTTCTGAGTTATCTTACACCTATATCATACTCACGAAAGATTAAAAAACGATTAGAAAAATTAAAAAAGACGATTTTTTTGAAATCGCCTTTTTTCAGTTATATTTTATCAATTCTTGTTACTGTCAGCATCTTGCCGGAGACCTTGAAGCCCACTTCGAAATCTGCGAACATAAATCCGTATTCTCTTTCGGGGTCATTCTGATATGAGGGCCTCGGGTCGCCTGCAAGTACGCCTATGAGCTCGTCTTGTTTTTCTTCGGGTACTATGATGAGTAAATCCTCGCTGATGCTTACCTCTAATTTTCGCTCACCGAGAGTTTCGGTGAATCCGCCTGTTGCGTCAGGGATACTGTCGCAGTAGGGGAGATAGGGCTTGATGTCATATATGGGTGTACCGTTCATAAGGTCGCAGCCGCTGACATAAAGGACAGTGCCGAGGTCTTTGTCATATTCGATTTTTTCCAGCTTTACGCAGGAGAGACCTATAGAGTTAGGTCTGAAGGGCGAGCGGGTAGCAAACACGCCGATTCTTTTATTTCCGCCAAGAAGAGGAGGCCTTACAGTCGGTCGCCAACTTTCTTTGACTGCCTCTGAAAACTGCCATATGAGCCATATATGGCTGAATTTTTCGAGTTCTTTGAAGGCTTCGGCTATACTGTACTGCTTTTCGAAGATTATTTTTCCCGTGATTTCTTTTACAAGTCCGCTTTGTCTTGGCAGACCGAATTTAGTTCTGAAATCCGTATATATATGAGCAATTATTTCCATTGGGTTTACCTCTGCTTATTTTTACTTCTTAAATATACACTATAACCTGAATTTAGTCAACAAATATCAAGGCGCGTTAATATGCTGAAATAAAGAATGATTTATTGACAATAAGATTTCAAGGTGATATTATTATATATATAAAATTAATTAAAATTAAAGGAGATTTTTTATGAAAAAAATAATTTCATTAATCCTTGCTCTTCTGACGGTTGTCTCGATGGTTATGCCTGCGGTGGCATCGGATGTAGGCAATCCTCAGCTTAACAATCCTCTCGTTTATATCAGAGGTGCAGGTAAGAATCTTTACAGATACGAAAACGGCGTTGTAAGCGAAGAACACACCATCTATCCTGTTGAGATCGATACCGATGCGATTGTAGATGCTCTTAAACCTATAACAGAAGATCTTGTAAAGGGTATGCTTACAGACGATTACAAAGAGTACGTTGACACAGTATATAATGTATTCGCTCCTATTTTTGAGGAAGTAGTTCTCGATAAGAACGGTGAAGTCAAATTCCCTTCAGGTAACGGTCCTCAGGATTATATCGATTCCAGACCGAACTCATACAGAGTATGGGACAACAACTTCGGCTTTGACTTCAGACTTTCACTTCTTGATACAGCAGACGAGCTTAAAGCTTATATCGAGAATACATACAAAGCCGCCGGCAATAAAAAGGTAGCCGTTTTAGGACGCTGTCTCGGCACAAACCTTATGGCCGCTTATTTCACCAAGTATCCCGACCACGCCCGTCAGTATGTATCAAATATCATTATGTATGTACCTGCGACAGAGGGTGTAGACCTTATCAGTAAGCTTTTCTCGGGTAAGCTCGAAATCCAGGCAGACAATCTTGATGAATTCGTTGACTATTTCATTGAGAATAAAAACCTCATTGAAGATAAAACTCTTGCTGATTTTATTTCTGTTCTGATTGAAATGCTCGAATATGCCAAAGTCCTCGGACTCGGTATGGACGCTTTCCAGCTTCTTGTTGACAGACTTCAGGGTGAGCTTATTCCGAAGTTAGGTCTTGCTTCATTCCTTTCATTTCCCTCGTACTGGGCAATGGTAAACGAGGAAGATTTCGATGATGCAAAGGAACTTGTATTTGCCGGTCAGGAAGAAGAATATGCAGGCTTAATTGAAAAAATAGATGCTTATCATTATGATGTTCAGGTAGGCTTTAATGATCTCCTTAAGCAAATTGACAAAGAAGGTATAAAGGTCAGCGTAATCAGCAAGTATAACATTCCCAACATTCCCATCAGCGAAGCTTCAAGACAGCTGGGCGACTTTATGGCTTCCACAAAGCAGAATTCTTATGGAGCTACCTGTGCAGACCACGGCAAGATGCTTTCACAGAGTTATATTGATTCACTTGCAGATAAGAAGTATGTTTCACCTGATAAGAAGGTTGACGCATCGACCTGCCTTTTCCCTGATACAACATGGTTTATGAAGAACAGCCTTCATGATGATTTTCCTGATGACGGTAACAGACTTATTAAGCTTCTTGTTGACTCTCAGGGTAAGACTACTGTGTTTGAAAACGAAGAATGGCCGCAGTATGTTGAGTGTATACCTGTCGAAGGACAGGAGGAAGGAATATTTGTGCCTGTTGAAGGTACTGATTCAGACGCTGACAAGCCTGAAGAGGGTAGTGGAGAAGAACGTTTCTCAATATTCATCCGTTTCTTCACTTCAATTCTCAACTTCTTCCAAAAGCTCTTCAGAGGCGAATTTGATCAGCTTTTTAAGAAAGATTGATTTATATTATATAAAGTACACCCCGAAGATCAGCTCTTCGGGGTGTTGTCAATGTATTCGATTACTTATCTTATAATGTATCAAAGAAGTCTTTAGCGAGAGTATACGCCTGCTTGCCGTTTTGAGAAATATATGACGAGTGGTTAGCGCCTTTGATGATTGCAACTTTGCTGTGGGGGATACTTTCGTGAATGAGTGCTGTATCTGAGAGCCACATAATATCATATTCACCTGCTACAATATAGGCAGGGCAGGTGATTTTTGAAAGAAGTCCGGCATTCATCTGCGGAAGTGTCAGCATCATATCGTTGAGCTTATTCGGCTCCATAAGGTTAAATATTCTTACACCCAGAGGGAAGTAGGGCTTGAAGGTGTCGGGAGTTGTATTGGCACCGCAGGAAATGAAACCGCCGAGCAGATCGGGATATGTATAAGCAACAGTGAGGGCGTTGATGCCTCCGTCGCTATGACCCATAAGGTAGGGCTTTTCGAGCTTCATTGCTTCGATAAATTCCTTTATATCCTTTGCCATAAGGTCGTAGGAAATAACTCCCGGGTCACTGCTCTGACCGTGACATCTGCTTTCAATTACATATACCTTATAGTCACTTGCTAAGTACCCTGCCGCTTCTTTGAGCGAGTTCTTATCACCGCCGTTACCGTGCACAAGAATGAGTGGATAACCCTCATCACCGTAAACGGCATAGTGCATAGTCATATCGCTGAGCTCGATGTCATATTCCTTGGCAGGCGTTGCTACGGGAGCGATGTCCGGCTCTTCAAGGGTTATGAGGTTATATTCTTTTGACGCCTGGCGGACATAAATCTGCCATATACCTGCACCGATGACTGCACTTAAGGCCACACAGCCCACTGCCGTTAAGATTTTCTTTGCTTTTTTCATATTAATCACTCTCCTTGACTTTGATTTTATCATTATTAATCATTGCTGTCAATGTTTATGTTAATATGAAATATGACCCGAAGATTAAGCCTTCGGGGTGTTGTTTTATTTTGGATAATAATTTAGAAATCATGGTTGCCGTCAAAGGCATAATGTTCCTGTTCGGTTTCTTCTTCGTAATGCTTTTCAGCAGTTGTTCTGCCTGAATACATAATTTTATATAACTCGTACTCATTTTCGCTCATATTGGCTATGGAACTTGACGGAAGCCCTTCTTCAGGTAATACGGAAAACTTTTCGCCTAATGTTTCTCCTAATACTTTTATGGTTTGATTGTCACGGAATTCTTCGGGATAAAACTCAATATATTTATCTTCATCAATATGAAAAACAAGGTAAAACTGAAAAGAAGTTCTGTAAGGATGTTTTGGCGAGGCTGAACTGACATTTTCACCGTAAAAGTTAATCTTACTGTAATCTTCAACTGTATATTCAGGTGAAAGTATTTCTATGAAGTTATGGGACTCTATACGTCCGTCGGTATATAAAACGGTATAAAATTGTGTTGCGACAAAAGTTGCAATTAAAACAGTAGCCAATAAACCTATGTGTTTGAACACCAATATTTTATCGGGTTTGCCTGAAAAATGATTCTTTACTGTATTAACGATATACATTATGATCAGCACACTGATATACGCCAATAATAAAGAAATCGGTATAAATATAAGGTTACTGAATGTTAATTTAAAAGCAGCTATAGATTCGTCACTGAAAATATACTTGTTTACACAGGTGATAATTAGTAAGTTATAGACAAAGCCGAAAAACAAACCTGACAATATTAGAAAAGTCTTATATGCTTTATAGAATAAATTTTTCATATCGCTTATTCTCCTTTAAATAATCTTATCATTATTAACAGACTCTGTCAATGTTTACGCCGAATATAAAAAGTCGCCTGAAATTAATCAGACGACTTTAATTCTTTTATGTGGCGGGGCTTTGCCCCACACCCCACAAACTTTTGCAAAAGTTTGACAAAACTTTACTTATATTACTTCAATTGTAAATCCGTAATCATACTTGGTGCCCCTGTGCATAATGTTGGGCTCACGAAGACAAGCATTACCAGGTGTGTCACCGCCGATGCCTCTCTGCATAAGGTCAATGCAAACGGTAGTGAAATCCTTGTGCTTGAGCTTGTGGATATGGGTAGCATCGTCAAGCTCGTTGACAGTGTAGTGGTGACAGTTGATAGCGAAGGGCTTATCGCCAAGCTGAGTAAATCTCAAGCCCTCGCCTTTGTCGTTCTTGACCTCCATCATTCTTACATCAATTCTGTGACCGTTTTCCTGGGGTCTCATATAATGGTGCTCCATATCTGTTACGCTCATTTCGTGCATAGCAATTCTTGCACCGCTCTGACGGTCAATGTAGTTTTCATGCGGGCCTCTGCCGTACCACTTGATCTGATCGAATTCTCTTGCCATTGTGAGTACTGAGCCGAAGCGTACCATATCCATCTGAGGTGTACCCTTATGAGTTACATCAATCTTACCGTCGGGATATACTGTATAGGTCATCATAACTTCCTTCATACCCATTACGCTGACAGTTGTTTCGATGTAAGCAGTATGGCTGTAACGGTGGATAAGAGTAGCCTTGGTCTTGAGCATATTGGTTGCTCTTCTCCAGTGGTAAAGAGGATGGAAAGGAATAAGAGGAGGAACGAAGTTGAGGTAGTCAATATCGTTGTCTGTAAGAGCTCTGTAGTAGTTGGGCTTAAGAGCACCTGAGAGATATTCCTTGCCGTCTTTTTCTATTGAAACAAGAAGACCGTCTGAGAATGTGTAGTTGAAGCTGTCACCGATTACTGTGAAGTTTGTATCGGTACCCTTGATATCAACCTTGTTTTCATATACGGCTTCTGCCTTTTTGTCAGCTGTCTTGATAATGAACTGATCCCAGCCCTGCTCATAGCCTGCCTTTGCGAAGCGGCAATCTTCTCTTCTTATGAATGAGAATGTGATGATAACTTCGCCCTTGGGTATTTCCGAAAGCTTATAGTCAACGCTGAATTCCATTTCGCTCAGAGGTGCGAGCTTTTCAAATACAGCTCTGTCAAGCTGACCCTTTGAGATTTCTTCGCCGTCATTTGTAATAGTATAAACTATATCGAACTTGGTAAGATCTGAGAAGAGCTGCTTGTTTTTAAGAAGGAACTTGCCCTCTGCTGCGTCAATAGCCTTAACCTGAATTTCACAGTAAACCTTTCTTACCTCGTGGATTGCAGGGTGTACCTTTCTGTCAGCGGCAATGATGCCGTTAGCGTTGAAGAAGGTGTTACTGCCCACAATAGCGCAGGTATTATAGGGAGGCTCGATCCAGATTTTCTTCTCGTTGTAGTCAGTGCCGTAAAGCCACATATCTTCGCCGTCTTCATTTACCTTATGAATAGCCTGGTCAACGAAATCCCAGATATAACCGCCGCAGAGGTTGTCGTACTTCTCGAAGGCGTCCATATACTGCTGGAAGTTACCCAGTGAGTTTTCCATAGCGTGAGCATATTCGCAGAAAACAACGGGCTTTGTATAAAGCTCCTTGGGAATAGGCTTACTGTCAGCCGCAAGAGCATTGGCAATATTGTCAAACCAACCGATTGTAAGAGGCTCTTTCTTACCGAGCTTTTCAACCTGATCCTCTGTGGGATACATACGGCTGATAACATCACTCTTTGTGAAGTCGAAGTCACCTTCATAGTGGAACTGTCTTGTATTATCGAGTTTGAGAGCAGCCTCCTTCATTCTCATGAAGTTGCTTCCGTCGCCTGCTTCGTTACCGAGACTCCACATAAATACGCATGCGTGATTTCTGTCACGAAGCACCATTCTTTCCATACGGTCAACAACTGCCTTGGTCCACATGGGGTTGTCACCGGGTACGTTCTTTCTTCTTACGCCGTGGGTTTCAAGATCACATTCGTCCATTACATAGAAACCGTATTCATCGCAAAGGTCATAGAAACGGGGATCATTTGGGTAGTGGCTGGTACGGATAGAGTTGATATTGTTTCTCTTCATTATATCGAAGTCCTGAATATATCTCTCGTCAGGTACTGCCCAGCCGTGATCGGGATCGAAGTCGTGACGGTTTACACCTCTTATGAGAAGAGGCTGACCGTTGACGAGGATCTTTTCACCCTGAATCTCATACTGCTTGAAGCCGATGCGTACAGCCTTGTATGTAACCTTACCGTCGCATTCTATCTTAAGGAGCACGGTGTAGAGGATAGGATTCTCAGCTGACCAGAGAACAGGCTTTTCGATGCGCTTTTTAAAGCTTATCTTGTTTTCACCGCTTACAGTAACGACTTCGGTTGTACCGATAACATTGGGCTTGCCGACAGTGAGAAGAGTAGCTTCAACCTTGATTCTCTTGCCGCCTTCACTGTAATCATTGATAAGAAGGTCAGCGGAAAGATCGGCATCTGTATAGTTGTTGATAAGGTCTGTTCTGATGAAGAAGTCTCTGATACAGGTTTTGGGTTCGCTGTAAAGATAAACTTCACGGTAAATGCCGCAGAGCCACCACATATCCTGGTCTTCGAGATATGTGCCGTCTGTATAACGATAAACCTCAGCTGCAACAGTGTTTACACCCTCGTGAACAAACTTTGTTACATCGAATTCATGGGGAGTGAATGAGCCCTGTGAGTAGCCTACATATTCACCGTTGACATAAACGGAGATACCTGCCTTACAAGCGCCGAAGTGAAGGAAGATTTCTCTGCCGTCCCAATCAGCGGGAAGAGTGAAGGTGGTTCTGTGCATTGCAACTTCCTGACCTGAAATATCGATAGAGGGTATCTTCTTCTTGTCAACGCTGATGCAGTTGGGAAAGGAGTTTGCATAGTACCAGGGCTTTGAATAGTCTTTCTGGAACTGCCATACACCGGGGACTGTGATGTCTTCCCATGCACTATCATCAAAATCTACAGCATGGAATTTTTCGGGCAGTGAGCCTACACCTTTATACCAGAAAAACTTCCATGTACCGTTGAGGGAGAGCTTATAGGGTGAAGCGGTTCTTTTAGCCGCAGCGTCTGCTGTGTCATAGCATAAAGCCAGAGCGTGACCGTCTTCCTTGTTTTCTTTGATTATTTCGGGGTTTTCCCAAATATACTTCATTTTATCCCTTCTTCCGTTAATATTGAAAAACATAAATAACCGTTATCTATTTTACTAAATATAGTATGCATTTGTCAAGGGGTGGACGCTTCACGGGCCGATATAAATTACTGAGGGTATAGCAGATGTGAAAGCAGGTGAGAACAGGAGGGAAGCAAGGGGCTCCATCAAATCGCCTTAAGGGCGATTTGCAGCGACGCAGTCGCTGGGCCGAAGCTTCGGCTATGGAGCCCCGGACTCAATTTGCATCGGACCTGAAACATTTATCTTGACAAAACAGTAAAAACATTATACAATTATAGGGTAATCTGCATTAGGGGGAAACAATATGAGAACATGTAAAGTGTGCGGCAAGGAAATAGCCTACGATTCACCGACAAAGTTCTGCGAAAGATGTGAGGCTATGACTCCTGAGGAAAGAAAAAAGGCGAGACCTGAAAGATTTGCTTGGATTCTTTATGTTTCAGATCTTCTGTTGGTGCTTGTAGGAGTAGCTGTTGCGGTGTTACCTATTATTCTGAAATAAGTATTGTTATAAAGGACTGCTGTGCTTAAAGTGCAGCGGTTTTTTGTTTTAAAAGAGAATTTACTGATGAATTTTTGAAAAATTCTCCACAATTTATATCTTTTTTTTATACATCTTACAAAATAGAATTTTATTTTTTCAAAATATTGCAATTTTCTGCCCTTGGGTGTAAAATACGTTGTAACACGCTAAAGTGTTAAACAAGCTTTAAATTTTTAGAACCTGTTTTCTTTAATGATATGGCAGGGTGCAAAGGAGTTTTTATAAAATGAGTTATG
>JAZSGK010000055.1:0-2341 GCA_045532695.1 Acutalibacteraceae bacterium | reverse complement strand
AATCTTAAGATAGACATCATAACCGTCAGCCTGCTCAACATAAGGCCAGCTAATCTCTCTGCCACCGTTGACAAATCTGCCCTCTGAAATTCTTGTTGGTGCCGGAGGCAAAACAACATCAGGCTTTTCGGGGTCGGTAGGATCTGTCACATCAGGTTCGGTGACATCAGGTGTGGTTGTAGTTGTTTCATCGGTGGGAGCAGTTGTTTCCTCTGCAGCTTCAGTGGTTGTCTCCTCCTGAGCTGAGGTCGTTGTTTCTTCCTGAGCTTCGGCAGTGGTTTCTTCAACTTTTTCAGTTGTAGTCTCCTCCTGCACAGCAGTTGTGGTTTCCTCCTGCACCGAGGTTGTAGTCTCCTCTTGTACGGCAGTTGTAGTTTCTTCCTGTACCGCTGTGGTTACTTCTTCAGTAGCAGTACCGTCGACAGCCATAGAAACAGTGCTGAAAACTGTTATGCAAGCCAGCAGTACAGCTAAGATTTTAGTGAGTTTCTTCATAATTTTTCACTCCTTTATGTTGATATTTTAATTATATAACGGACTCGTATTATTGTCAACAAATTTGACATTATTGTAATTATTTGGAAGTGATTCTCTGTAATATGCTTCGCCGTCAAGTATTATATACTCACCCTTTTCGTCTTGCTTGAAAAATCCTTCAAAGATGTTTCCATACAGATCTTCCATTATGATTTTATCCTTCTGTATTTTCCATTCACCGCCAAGACCCTCGAAGCCTTCTTCACTAAGCCACACTACCTTTGTGAAAAATTCAATTGCAATCTCATCTTCATTCACCCATACTCCTGATATATCAGGCTTTTCCTTTTGTATAATTGCAAAGCTGAGCACCGCCGAAAGAATGACAACCCCTATGAGAATCAGCATTTTATATTTAAGCTTCATAATCCTTTTCCTTTGGCAAACAATAAATACTACAGCTATAATTATAGTCGTATTTATGACTATTGTCAAGGAGTAATTATCACAGTATCATTTAATTGGTGATAGATTATGATTAAGTATACGCCTTTCTGGGAGACCCTCAGACAAAAAGGAGAAAGCACATATACCCTGATAAACAAACACGGCATAAGCAGTGCCACCATAGACCGCATAAGAAAAGAGCAGGGCATCACTACCCAGAAGCTCGGGGACTTATGCAGAATACTTGACTGCAGAGTCGAGGACATAATAATATACGAAAAAGATAAATGAAAGCTCCCGTTTGGTTTTGACGGGAGCTGTTTTATCGCCGAATCAAAAAATTCTAACATAGCAAGAAGTTTGTAAGACGAATGTAAGAAGTCAGTAAGATGAAAAACCCAGAGTTTATAAGGGTTCTGAAGCTTTTTCTTACAAAACTACATAAAAAATGAAAACTTATTTATTTTTATTTACTATTTATATAATTATATAAAACTTTGTAAGTTTGTAAGATTGTAAGATTTTTTGAAGGTGCGAGGATGAAGCTTACGCTTCATTGACTCATCCACCACTTCGTGGTCCCCCTTTTCCTTAAAGAGAGGGCTTGAATGAATTGGCTTCGCCATGAATTGACCTGCGGTCATGAATTGCCTTACGGCATGAATTGAAGCGAAGCTTCATTGGTAACTCCTAACTCCTAACTCCTAACTCCTAACTCCTAACTTAAAAAGGCGGGTAGGGATTAACCTGCTCCGCCTGAGTTTGTCGCGATTCCGAATTCCGAATTCCGCATTAAATTATAAATCCTTAAGATGCTTGCTTCTGCTGGGGTGTCTGAGCTTTCTGAGTGCCTTTGCTTCAATCTGTCTGATACGCTCTCTTGTTACATTGAAAGCCTTACCAACCTCTTCAAGGGTCTGAGGTGTACCCTCGCCGAGACCGAAACGAAGTCTTAAAACTTCAGCTTCTCTGGGTGTGAGAGTTTCGAGAACCTCATTTACCTTTGTCTTGAGGAATGTCATAGCTGCCGCATCAGCAGGTGAAAGTGCATCTTCGTCGGGAATGAAGTCGCCGAGATGGCTGTCCTCCTCTTCACCGATGGGAGTTTCAAGTGAAACAGGCTCCTGAGAAATTCTGAGGATTTCTCTTACCTTGTCAACACCGAGACCGAGCTCCTTGGCAATGTCCTCGGGAGTGGGCTCTTTGCCGTCACGGTGAAGGAGCATATTGCTTGCCTTTTTAACCTTATTGATAGTCTCTACCATATGAACAGGGATACGGATTGTTCTGCCCTGGTCAGCGATAGCTCTTGTGATTGACTGTCTGATCCACCATGTAGCGTAGGTTGAGAACTTGAAGCCCTTGGAGTGGTCGAACTTGTCAACAGCCTTGATAAGACCTAAGTTACCCTCTTGGA
>JAZSGK010000102.1:0-3345 GCA_045532695.1 Acutalibacteraceae bacterium | reverse complement strand
TTTTCACTCTTGAGCTTAACCATTTCACATATGAAATCGAAGAACTTACCGTCTTCAACATTCATCTTCTTGGGAAGAGGCACATTAATCATATCACCGAAGTTTTTAACTGAAAGGAGCTGAGTACGGATATTGAGTTCATAGTCCCAATCACTGTTGAGAGAAACAAACTTGATAACATCATTACCCCAGTTAGGAGTGATTCTGTTTACAAAGTAGCCGTACATAGCCTCTGTCTTATCTTCAGAGGTAATCTGCCACATACATCTGTCGTCCTTCTCGATGTCGCCTATACGTGAGAATTCGCCGTACTGGAGAAGACGTCTGTGAGCCTTATAGTATTCAATCTGCTTTTTAACAGCAGCTCTGTCAAACTTGGAAAGGTTTGTTACGTCAAGCTCATAACCTAAAAGTCCGAAAGCTGATACATTGAATCTCTGTTCAATTGAGCTGGGTCTGAAGTCAGGGAAGCTGATTGCAGCAGCAACGTGCATAGTCATAACTGACTGAGGATAGCCGTATGATGTGCCCGACTGAATGTGTATTCTGTCGAGGGGGTCTGTGTTGTCGCTTGTCCAGCACTGAGGCATATAGCAGAAGGTAGCAAGGTCAAATCTGTTACCGCCGCTTGAGCATGCCTCAAAGAGAATTTCGGGGAAGCGTGAAGTGAGAGCATCCCAGATTTCATAAAGACCAAGGATATATCTGTGGAAGTATTCACCGCTCTTATAGCCCTTCTGTCTTGAGAAAACATCAGAGAAGTGACGATTGTTGTCCCATTTGATGTATTCGATGTTACCGTAACGGAAAACATCTGTCATTGTGTCGATTATGTAGTCGCGTACTTCCTGTCTTGTAAGGTCAAGTACAAGCTGATTTCTGCCCTGTGAGGGTATGTAAACATCGGTTGTCATAGCCCAGTCAGGATGTGCTCTGTAAAGATCAGAGTCGGGGTTAACCATTTCAGGCTCTACCCAAAGACCGAACTTGAGTCCCATAGCGTTGACTTTCTCTGAAAGTCCCTTGATGCCGCTGGGAAGCTTCTTCATATTTACATACCAGTCACCGAGACCGGCCTTATCATTGTTACGCTTACCGAACCAGCCGTCGTCAAGAACAAACATTTCAGCGCCGATTTCCTTGGTAGCTTCGGCAATTTCAAGAATCTTCTTTTCTGTGAAGCTGAAGGTAGTTGCTTCCCAGTTGTTAACAAGGATAGGTCTGTCCTTATCCTTCCAATAACCTCTTACTATATTCTCCTTAACGAAAGCATGCATATTCTGGCTCATACCGTTGAGACCCTCGTCACTGAATGTCATAACACTTTCGGGTGTATCGAATGATTCGCCCCAGCCCAAGTGCCACTGGAATTCAAAGGGGTTGATACCATTCTGAATGCGCAGAAGACCATGGGTTGAGATTTCGGTACGTGCAATGTGGTTGCCTGAATATACAAGGTTAAAGCCGTAGCAGTTACCGCTATGCTCAGTAGTATCCTCTTCACGTATAGCGAAGAAGGGGTTGTGTCTGTTAGAGCTTGTGCCTGAAATTGAGCCAACTGAGCACTCACCTGATGTGAGTCTGTGCTCATGCTTATATCTTTCTCTTGCCCATGCACCGTCAAAGGTAAGCATTACATACTTACCTCTCTGAAGATCGAGCTGCATACTCATAAGAGAGTTGATTTTGATTACCTTCTTGCTGTTATTTATAAGTCTTACGCTTCTTGTGATAACATTTGACTTTTCATAAACTGTATAGAACATATGAAGCTCTGCACCAAGAGCGCTGTCCTCAAGAACAACAGTAAGAGTTTCGCTTTCGCCGTATGCCGAAGGAAGACCCTTGAGCTGAGGCTTAAGCTTTGTAACAGCTGCCGACTTAAACTTGAAGTCTGTTGTGAAAACTCCCTCTGCAGACATAAGCTGCATAGCAGGTAATCTGTAGTCGCCCTTGCCGTAAGATGAATATTCGAGTGCTATATGGTCAAGTGAAAGTGAGGTATCCTCCTGCGTGTAAGGCGTAGCATTGCTGTAGCCTGCAGCGTGCTTATCAAGAAGATAGTCCATATTATCGCTGTTACGGATTTTTCTGCCGTAATACATAGCTTCAAGCTGTCCTGTTTTAAGAGCCTTAAAAACATAACTTGTCTTATCGGTTGTCAGATGAAAGACATTGTCTTTATTCATATAAATCATAGTTTACTCTCCCTTTAACAGATATTTTTATACAGATTACATTTTATACTATTGCAGAGCAAGTGTCAACTCATTCACCGAAAATTAACAAACAGGCAAAAAAAGAAGGCATCCGAAGATGCCCTCTTAACTCAGATTATTTTTTTACCGAAGCGATGTACTCTGCCATCTCACCGACTGTTTTATGCTTGATGAAGTCAGCAGCTGTAAGATCAACGCCTGTTTCGTTTTTGATATCGTTCACCATACACATGGTGTCGAAGGAGCTCATGCCGAGATCAGACTTAAAATTGTCTTCACTCTTGATTTCGTCAACTTCCACGTAGTTTTCAAGGATGTTAATAAGCTGTGTGATTGTGTACATTGGGGTTTACCTTTCCTTTCTTCATCTGTTAATGCAATCTTCTCGAGAATTTCGCCCACTGTAATATCAGGATTCTCAGCACCGAGAAGAAGTGTTTTTTCGATTTTTGAGTAAAGCACTGTAAGGTCATATGCAGCGTCCTGCTCTTCTCTGTATTCGCATATGAATTCGAGACCGCCATCTGTAGGTCTGTGACATACGGTTACATAAAGAGGAATCATGGTTGCACCGTTGTTGTACCAGATACTGCGTGCTGTCTTTGCCATCTCATCGTCAATAGCAGCCATTTTCATCATAGGCTGATATGAAAGTCCGAAGCTGTCATATGTTGAGTCAAACTTTGCTTCCTCGGACATTGACTTATGTCTTTCCTTCAGTGTTTCAAGGAAAGCGAGACTTGCGTGAAGATACATATCATTCTGTACCTCAGAAATGTTCTGAACAGCCTCAGTGAAGGTATCTTCAGGCTTTACAATACTTCTCATAGGCAGAAAGTTGATACGGATGCCGCCGGATTTTTTCTCGGCGATGGTACCTCTTCGGTTGATAATCATCTTGAAGGAAACGTCTTCCTGATTATCGTTGAAACAGGAAAGACCTGTACGGACGCCCATTGAAATAAGAGAGAAAATTGAAAGTCCCTTATCGTCGCAGAGCTTCATTATCTTTGCGCTGTCCTCAGCGTTCATACTGAACTTGACAGTTGCCGCATCGGGCAGACCGGAATGGATATCTGCAAAGCGGCGGTCGGGATATTTCTTCTGCTGCTCCTTGAGTCTGTTG
>JAZSGK010000168.1:0-26099 GCA_045532695.1 Acutalibacteraceae bacterium | reverse complement strand
GCTTATTTTATTTTTTTTAGGAGATAACACAATGGCAAGATTCTGCTCACTTTTTTCATCGAGTTCAGGTAACTCCACATATATCGCCTCATCTAAAACAGGTGTGCTCATTGACGCAGGTGTCAGCGCCAAAAGACTCAAAGAGGCTCTCCTCGGCAGAGAAATCGACCCTGCAACTCTCGGCGGTATCTTTGTCACCCACGAGCATAGTGACCATATCAGCGGTATAAGAATACTTGCCTCTACATATAAGATTCCCGTTTACGCCACAGAGGGCACCATGTCTTTTATGGAGGAAAACGGCAGTGTAAACGGCAAGTTCCCCTTTGAGATTATCCCCTGGGAGGGTGTGGAAATCGGTGACATTATAGTAAAACCCTTCCGTACTCCTCATGACAGCAGAGAAAGCTGCGGCTACCGCATAGAATTTGCCGACGGACAGAAGGCGGCAATAGCAACGGACATAGGCAAGATAACCGATGAAATAAAGAAAAACATTCTCGGCTGTGAGCTTGTTATGATCGAGTCCAACCACGATATAGGTATGCTCCAGAACGGCCCCTATCCCTATTATCTCAAAAGGCGCATTCTCTCCGATGTGGGGCACCTTTCCAACATCGCCTGCAGTGAAATGACTGCAGAGCTTGTTGCCAAGGGAACGAGCCGTATTTTCCTCGGGCATCTGAGTAAGGATAACAACTTTCCTGACCTTGCCTATCAGACAAATCTTTCAGCTATCAGCGAAAAGACAGGTGCAGTAGTCGGTAAGGACCTCCTTTTAGAGGTAAACAAGGTAGAAAACAATATGGGCATCATAAGATTCTGAGGTGAGAATATGCTTAACATTACAATTATTGCCTTGGGCAAACTCAAAGAGCAGTATCTGCGTGAAGCTTCGGCAGAGTACCAGAAGAGACTTTCGGCTTCATGCAAGCTGAATATAGTCGAGCTGACTCCCGAAAAGCTCAGCGACAACCCCTCTCAGAAGGAAATCGAAAATGCCCTTGCTTCTGAAAGTAAAAAGATAATGGAAAAAATCCCCAAGGGTGCAAAGGTCTATTCTATGTGCATTGAGGGAAAACAGCGCACAAGCGAAGAACTCAGCCGTGAGCTTGATTCTATCGCCTTAGAGGGAGTGAGCAATATAGTTTTTATTATCGGCAGCTCCTTCGGCCTCAGCGAAGAGGTGAAAAAGCTCAGCCACTACCGCCTTTCAATGAGCAAGATGACATTCCCTCATCAGATAGCGAGAATTATGCTCCTTGAGCAGATTTACCGCAGCCTGCAGATTTCGGCAGGCACCAAGTATCACAAATAAAGGAAAACTGAAATGATAATCAGAAAAGCAGAAAGAAAAGACATAGCAGAGCTTTTAGAAATATACAATTACGAGGTAGTAAACGGCGTTGCTACTCTTGACATCAACCCGAGAACAACCGAGCAGTGGACTCAGTGGTTTGAGAATCACAACATCAAAAACCACCCTCTTATTGTCTCTGAGGAAAACGGTGTGATTACGGGCTACGCTTCCCTTTCATCTTACAGAGCCAAAGAGGCATACGCTTCAACGGTGGAGCTGTCTGTTTACATTCACCCTCAGCACAGAGTCAAGGGCGTGGGTACGGCGCTTATGAGTGAGATTATCGCTATGGCGAAAGCTGATCCTACGGTACATACGGTTGTGTCTGTCATAACCTCGGGCAATGCTGCAAGTGAAAGGCTTCACGACAAATTCGGCTTCACCTTCAGCGGAAAAATAAAAGAGGTCGGCGTGAAATTCGGGGAATATCTTGATATTTCCAATTATTACCTGATAGTATAATTATGAATTGCGGGGGACTCGGCTGAAAGAAACAGCCTTGGTGCTCCGCATTTTTGCTCTTTTCAGGGGCGGTTTTTATGGAGTTGTGTGCAAGAGGGGAGGCGGCTCCGCCGGCGAAGCGGTAGCTTCGCCTCAAGGAAAGCCTGCGGCTTTCCTTGAAAATCGCCTGCGGCGATTTTGCGGAGCCGCCGTACTCCCTGCAGAAACTCAGAATAATCGTCAGAAAGCAGACTGCAAGTTACAATTATTTTTGCAAAAACACTTGATTATTATATATAAATATGATAGAATACAGATAATCCAAGGTATCCGAGTGGGCTCAAGCGAGTCCGCTCTTTCTTATTGCTTTGGCACATTACAATTGAATATTTAAAAAAGGAGTGATTTTAATGGCAAAGGGCGGTAATACCGTAAAAACCGTCTGGGAAATCGTCGAGCCTTTCGCAGATGAATTAGGTCTTGAAATCTGGGACGTGCGCTTCCTTAAAGAGGGCAGCTCCTGGTACCTTCGGATCTTCATCGACAAAGAGGGCGGAGTTTCCATTGACGACTGTGTTGATCTCAGCCATGCAATCAACAAGCCTCTTGACGAGGCAGACCCCATTGAACAGGCTTATTACCTTGAGGTAAGCTCACCCGGTGTAGAAAGAGACTTAGTAAGAGACGAGCATTTCGCAAGATACATCGGCGAAAAGATCAAGGTGAAAATGATAAGACCCGTAGAGGGCAAAAGAGAGTTCAGCGGAATTCTCGCAGACTACAGCGACGGTAATATAACCATCAGTCTTGAAGATGAAGGCGGATTTACTTTCACAAAGAAAGAGGCCTCATGGGTAAAGCTTGATGATTTTGATATGTAATAAAAAAGCAAAAGTAAACATAATTAAGTGAAAGGATTGAGTATTAAAAAATGAACAAAGAATTTTTTGAAGCAGTGCAGATGCTCGAAAGCGAAAAAGGCATATCTTCCCAGTATATTTTCGAGAAGATTCAGGCAGCCATTATTTCTGCAACCAAAAACACCTACGGCAACAGAGACAATGTTGTTGTTGACATCGACCCCGAAAAGCAGACAATGAACGTATACGTTAAAATCGCAGTTGTTGAAGAGGTTGAAGAGCCCGCAGCTGAAATGACACTCGAAGAGGCAAGAAACTACGACGCCAATGCTCAGGTAGGCTCATTTATTGAAATCACACTCGAGCCCAAGAAGTTCGGCAGAATCGTTGCTCAGACAGCCAAGAGCGTTATCCGTCAGGGTATCAGAGAAGCTGAAAGAGAGCTCGCTAATCAGGAATTCCAGAACAGACATCAGGAAGTTGTTACTGCTAAAATCAATATCGTATATCCCGACACAGGCGATGCACAGATTGAAATCGGCAGAGCTACAGCAATTCTTCCGAAATCTGAGCAGCTCCCCGGCGAAAAGCTCGCTGCAGGTCAGCTCATCAAGGTTTATGTTGCTTCAACAACATCAGAGAGCGGCACAAGCTACGCTCACATTTCAAGAAAGCATCCCGGTCTTGTAAAGAGACTTTTCGAAACAGAAGTTCCCGAAATCTATGACGGTACAGTTGAAATCATTTCCGTATCAAGAGAAGCAGGCTCAAGAACAAAGATTGCCGTTAACAGCCACGACGAAAACGTTGACGCTGTAGGTGCATGTATCGGTCCCAGAGGTCAGAGAGTAAGCAACATCGTTGACATTCTCTGCGGCGAAAAGATTGACATCGTACGCTATAACGAAGACCCTGCACAGTATATCTCAGCAGCTCTTGCTCCTGCAGAGGTACTCAGCGTAATCACCGACGAAAGCGGTGCAAAGTCCTGCAGAGTTATCGTGCCCGACAGCCAGCTTTCACTTGCTATCGGTAACAAAGGTCAGAACGTACGCCTTGCTGCCAAGCTCACAGGCTGGAAAATCGACATCAAGCCCTTAAGTCAGGCTAACGATTGAGAGGGATAACGGTGGCACTTAAAAAGCAACCTATGAGAAAATGCCTGGGCTGCGGAGAAATGTTTCCGCAGAAGGAGCTTGTAAGAGTGGTAAAGACAAAGCTTAAGGATGAAGACGGCAACGAAACCGGCTTTGAAATAAGTCTCGACCTTACAGGCAAGAAAGCAGGCAGAGGTGCCTATATCTGCAAAAACGAAAGCTGCTACACTCTGGCGAGGAAGGCAAGACGCTTCAACAAAGCTCTTTCCTGCGAGATACCCGAGGAGATACTCGAGAAAATGAGTCAGGAGATAAGCTCACATGAATGATAAATTCCTCAGTCTTTTAGGTATGGCAAGAAGAAGCGGCAGAGTAAGTCTCGGCCACGATGCAGTAATAGGCAGTATAATTAAAAACAAGGCAAAGCTTTGTATCCTGTCGAGCGAGGCCTCAGAGAGACTTCAGAGAGAGATACAGCACGCCTGCACATACGAAAATAAAAATATCCCTGTTATAGTTACCTCTTATGATACATTGACTCTTTCATCGGCTGTAGGCTCAAAGGCTGCAGTTGTCAGTGTTGACGATGAGGGCTTTGCAAAGGCTTTGCAGAGTAAATATGGTGAGCAGGGTACCACAGAACAGTGAATTCATCAGATACAGAAAGGATGATACTATGCCAAGAGAAAAATACAGAGTACACGAAGTCGCTAAGGATTTCGGTTTAAACAGTAAAAAGATACTCGCTATCCTTGACGGCAAGATGCCTGCCGAAAGAACACATATGGCAGCTCTTGACGACAGAGAGCTTGATATTATTTTTGAAACAGTAACCCAGGAAAATGCTGTCCAGTCCTTCGACGCTTATTTCGCTGCAGGTGAAAAGCAGAAGGCTGAAGAGGAAGCAAAGAAGGCAGCTCCCGTAAAGGAAGAAAAGAAGGAAGAGCCCAAGGCAGAAGCAAAGGCTCAGACTCCCGAAGCTCCCAGGGCTGACAAGAAGCCTGCAAAGGCAGAGGGCAAAAAAGATGTAAAGGCTGACAAGAAGCCCGAGGGCAAGAAAGAGGACAAGAGACCTCAGCCTCAGCAGAATCAGAAGAATGCAAATCAGAATAAGCCCCAGCAGAATCAGCCTAAGAAAGATGCTCCCAAGCAGGAGAAGCTCGTTCAGGCAAGAACAAAGGGCGAAAAGAGATATATTGACACAAGAAGCAGTAACGTCGACCTTGAAAAGTATAACGAAAAGTATGACGATCTCGCTTCACAGGGCGGCAGAAAAGAAAGCGAAATGTCTTCAAGCAAGCAGAAGCTCAAGCAGAAGTCCCAGCAGTACAGAAAGCAGGGTACACGCTCAAACAAGAGAGAGACCGAAGCTGAAAGACTCAAGAGAATTGCCGCTGAAAGAGCAAAGAAGACTCTCACAGTAAAAATCCCCGACGAAATCACAGTCGGCGACCTTGCAGCACTTCTCAGAAGAACAGCTGCCGAGGTTATAAAAGAGATGTTCAAGCTGGGCGTAATGGCAACAGTTAACCAGACTATCGACTTCGATACAGCAGAAATTGTTGCTACAGAGCTTGGCGCAAAGGTAGAAAAGGAAGTTGAAGTTTCAATCGAAGAGAGAATCATCGACGACCACGAGGACGCAGCAGAAGACCTTCTTCCCAGAGACCCCGTTGTAGTTGTAATGGGTCACGTTGACCACGGTAAGACTTCAATTCTTGACGCTATCCGTAACGCAGGTGTTGCCGCAACAGAAGCAGGCGGTATCACTCAGCACATCGGTGCTTACAGAGTTGACCTTGACGGTCAGATGCTCACATTCCTTGATACTCCCGGTCACGCCGCTTTCACATCAATGAGAGCAAGAGGTGCCATGGCTACTGATATCGCAGTACTTGTTGTTGCTGCAGATGACGGTATCATGCCTCAGACTATCGAAGCTATCAACCACGCTAAGGCAGCAGGCGTTCAGATTATTGTTGCTATCAACAAAATGGATAAAGAAGGCGCTAACCCCGACAGAGTCAAGCAGCAGCTTACAGAATACGGCCTTGTACCCGAAGAATGGGGCGGTGACGCTATCTGTGTGCCCGTATCAGCCAAGACTCATATGGGTAGCGACAACCTTCACGAATCAATTCTACTTGTTGCTGAAATGGCAGAGCTCAAGGCTAACCCCAACAGAGCAGCTAAGGGTGTTGTTATCGAAGCAAGACTTGACAAGGGCCGCGGTCCTATTGCTACACTTCTCGTTCAGAACGGTACTCTCCACGTTGGTGATATCGTTGTTGCAGGTCAGAGTGTAGGTAGAGTAAGAGTAATGCAGACTGAAAGAGGTACCCGTATCAAGGAAGCAGGTCCCTCAGTACCAGTTGAGGTTACGGGTCTTAGCACTACTCCCGGTGCAGGCGACACATTTGACGTTGCTTCAGACGAAAAGCTCGCACGTGAGCTCGTTGAAAGAAAGATCCACGAAGCCAAGCAGGCTGAATGGGGTGCACAGCAGAAGGTTACACTCGATAACCTCTTCTCATCACTTCAGGACGGTCAGATGAAGGAGCTTTCAATCATCGTCAAGGCTGACGTTCAGGGCTCAGTTGAAGCAGTCAAGCAGAATCTCGAAAAGCTCACCAACGAGGAAGTACGTGTACGTGTTATCCACGGCGGTGTTGGTGCTATCAACGAAAGCGACGTTCAGCTTGCATCAGTTTCAAACGCTATTATCGTCGGCTTCAATGTCCGTCCCGACACAAACGCTCAGTCACTTTCAGAGCGTGACGGCGTTGAAATGAGAATGTACAGAGTTATCTATGACTGCATCGAAGAAATCGAAGCAGCTATGAAGGGTATGCTCGCTCCCAAGACAAGAGAGGTTGCTCTTGGCAGAATAGAAGTACGTACAGTTATGAACCTTTCATCTGCAGGTAAGATCGCAGGCTCATATGTACTCGAGGGTAAGGTTACAAGAAATGCTCTTATCCGTGTAGTACGTGACGGTATCGTTATCACAGAAGACGCTATCTCATCACTTCGCCGATTCAAGGACGACGTCAAGGAAGTTCAGACAGGCTTCGAATGCGGTATCGGTCTTGAGAAGTTCAACGATATCAAGGAAGGCGATATCTTCGAATGCTTCATGATTGAAGAATACAGAGACTAATACAGACTATAACTTAACTATAGGGAAAGGAAAATCCTATGGCAGGTTTCAGAATAAACCGTGTATCGGAAGATATAAAAAGAGAAATTACAGCCATCATCAGGGAGCTTAAAGACCCCCGTGTGATGGGTAAAATGCTGACAGTTGTAAGAGTTGAAGTCAGCTCAGACGCTTCATATGCTAAGGTTTATGTAAGCGATATCAAGGGTATTGACTCAGCTAAAGAGGCTGTCAAGGGACTCACCGCCGCGACAGGATACATCAGACGTGAGGTTGGCGGAAGACTCCACTTAAGAAAAACTCCCGAGCTGAAATTTGTTGCAGACGATTCCATCGAGCAGGGCTTTAATATGTTTAAAGTCCTGGAGGAATCTCAGCGCAGAGGTGACGGAGATGAAGATTGATTTTAACGAGGCTGTCTCCCTTCTTAAGGAGATGGACAATGTCCTCATTCTCACTCACAGAAATCCCGACGGCGATACCCTCGGAAGCGGCTTTGCTCTTTTACGTGCTCTTAGAAATATGGGCAAAAGGGCAAGGCTCATTAATGCTGACCCCATACCCGGAAAGTATGCTTATCTCTATGAGGGCATAGGCGAAGATGATTTCACCGAGGATTTTGTGGTAAGTGTTGATGTTGCCGAAAGAAAGCTTTTAGGCGACTCCTTAGGTGAAAAATACGGTGACAGGGTTGACCTTGCCATTGACCACCACGAAACATCAAGATTTTTCGCAAAGAAGACCTACTGCGAGAGTGACAGCGCTTCCTGCTGTGAGATAATCTATCTTCTTATAAAGGCGATGGGTACACCGGTAACAAAGGAAATCGCAGACTGTATTTACACAGGCTGCAGCACAGACACAGGCTGTTTCAAATATTCCAATGTGACTCCCCGTACTCACAGAATTGCCGCTGAGCTTATAGAATCGGGTGCAGACCACAGCAGAATAAACGTGAGAATGTTTGACACAAAGAGTATGGGCGACTTTATGCTTCAGAAGATGTGTCTTGACACTCTCGAGATTTTCGCAGGCGGTAAGGCGGCTATGATAAGTGTTACTAAGGCTATGCTTTCACAGTGCGGTGTTGATAAGTCGGCACTTGATGCAATCAAGCCCATAACAAGGCAGATTGAGGGTGTTGAAATCGGCATCACTGTCAAGGAAGAGGACAGCGGCAAGGTTGGCATTTCTATCCGAACAGGCGAAAAGGCTGATGCGGCGGCTATTTGTGCACATTTCGGCGGCGGCGGACATGTAAGAGCTGCAGGCTGCGAAGTGAAGGGCACAGTAGAAGAAGCGAAGGCAATGCTGAAGAAGTATGTAACTGAGGAAGTTATATAAGGGAATAACAGCGCGTTTTGGTTGCTTTTGGGCGCGGGCAAAAGCAACGCCTGTCCGGCGAGGACATATAAAGTGAAGTATTTGCCTGGCAAAAGCGAAGTTTGCCTACGGCAAGTGAAGCTTCGTCAAAGACGAAGTGAAGTATCTGCTTCGCAGATGTGATTTTGCCTGCGGCAAAACAGAAAGGAGAGTAAGTGGTGACAGGTTTTATATATCTCGACAAGCCCGAGGGCATAACATCATTTGTTGCCTCAGCTAAGGTCAGAAGACTTTTCGGCATAAAAAAAGCCGGTCACACGGGCACTCTCGACCCTATGGCTACGGGAGTTTTACCTATAGCCATAGGCCACGCAACAAGATTTATTGAGCTTATCCCAAGCCACGATAAGGCATACAGGGCTAAGTTTATCTTAGGCAAAACCACCGACACCCTTGATATCACAGGCAAGGTGACAGGGGAGCGGAATGTAACATCGACTGAAGAAGATGTTGAAAATGTGCTGGCAGATTTCCGTGGTGAAATTGAGCAGATTCCTCCTATGTACTCTGCCATAAAAAAAGACGGTGTACGCCTTTACGATCTGGCAAGGCAGGGCATCGAGATTGAAAGAGAAGGCCGAAAGGTGAATATCTATAAGTTAGAGCTTCTCTCATACTGCGAGGAAACTGAAGAATATGAGATCGAATGCGAATGCTCGGCAGGCACATATATCCGCTCTCTCATAGCCGATATCGGTGAAAGCTTAGGCTGCGGAGCAACTATGACATCTCTTCGCAGAATAAAGGCAAACGGTGTTACAATCGATAAGTGCTATACCTTTGAGGAGCTGGAAAAGCTCTGCAACGAGGGAAATATTGAAAATGCGTTGAATTCGGTTGACTCTTTGGTTGTATATGATAAAATTAAGGTGTCCGAGGCTCAGGCAAAGCGATTTTCAAACGGCGGTGAGCTTGACCTCAACCGTTTCGGCGGTAAAAAAGAGCCGGGTCTTTACTCGGTGTATTCGCCCGAAGAGGAATTTCTCGGTATAGGCGAAATAGATAAAGACAAAACTCAGCTCAGTGTTAAAAGGGTGTTTGTCAGATAAGGAGGGCGCAGAATGTTTTGTCTCGATGAAAAAATAAAAGAAAAAGGCACTGCAGTTGCCCTCGGCTATTTTGACGGTATTCATATCGGACACAAAATGGTGCTGACGAAGGCTCTGCAGAAGGCAAAGGAAAAAAATCTTGTGCCCATAGTTATGCTTTTCGATGTTCATCCGAGAAAGCTGATTTCGGGTAAGGTGCCTCCTATGCTGACGAGTGAAGAGAGAAAAAGAGAAATTCTTATTGATATGGGCTTTACGGTAGTGGATTTCAACTTCCGTGAGGCTATGGACTACAGTCCTGATGAGTTTATAGAAAAAATCATTGTGGAAAAGCTGAATGCCAGGGTGGTATCCTGCGGTTTTGACTACCATTACGGCAAGGGCGGTAAGGGCAACTCCGACACTATGAGAGAGGAGCTCAGGAAAAGAGATATCGAATTCTTTTCAGCCGAGCCCGTATCTCTCGGAAGAGAGGTTGTCAGCTCAACTGAAATAAGACGCCTTATCAGCGAGGGCAGAATTGAAAGAGCCAATGCAATGCTTGGCGAATATTTCTCCTATGACTTTGTTGTAAAAAAAGGCGACGGCAGAGGCAGGACAATGGGCGTACCCACAATAAATCAGTTTTTCCCACAGGACTTCATTGTGCCGAAGTACGGCGTCTATGCCTCTATGACAAAGGTAGACGGCAAGGTTTATCCCAGTGTCACCAATGTGGGAACAAGACCCACCGTATCAAAGGACACAATGAGAAGCGAGACCTGCATACTTGATTTTTCCGGTGACCTTTACGGCAAAAAGGTGCAGGTACAGCTCGTTAAATATTTAAGAGATGAAATCAGATTCCCCGATATAGAGGCCTTAAGGCAGGCTATAGAAAAGGATATAATAATAGCAAGGAAAGTGTATAAAGAGGTGAAACAAAATGGCTAAGTTAGATGTAAAAGGCATATTTTTTGATTTCGACGATACCCTTCAGAGCAGAAAGGGTGCATACAGACTTTATTGCGAAAGCTTTTTAGATAAGTACTTCCCCGACATAAGCCAAGAGGAAAGACTCAGAAAGCTCGATGAAATGGAAGAGCACGTTGACGGCGGTTATAAGGACAGAGAGGTTTATTTCCCCGAGATGATTGAACTCTGGCAGTGGGAAAACCACCCTCCCATGCAGGAGCTTTTCGACTCCTTCAACTATGACTTCGGCAAACACATTGTTATGCTCGACGGTGCTATCGACGTTCTTAAGGAGATAAAAAAGAGAGGCTATATCTTAGGCTGTATCACCAACGGTGTATCCTCGCTTCAGAATATCAAGCTTGACACAGCAGGCATCAGAAATATGTTCGATGTTGTTGTGGTATCAGGCGATATCGGTATCTATAAGCCCGACAGAAGGATTTTTGACGAGGCAATAAAAAGAGCAGGCATTGAAGATAACAGCAAGGCTCTTTTTGTCGGCGACCACCCCGTAAACGATATTCAGGGTGCTCTCAGCGCCGGTATGAAGGCTGTAAGAATGAATTACGGCGACTTCAAGGGAAAGGGTCTCGGTCAGAACACTGAGGCTGAAATTGAAAACATCACAGAGCTTCTCGATTTAATTTAAAAGCGAAGGAAGATAAATATGAAAAGTGAAAAGAAAGCGAGAATAGCGGTTATAGTTCTCTCTTGTCTTATGGCTGTTGTGACTGCTTCGGTGGCAGTTCTCGGCGGTGTTACTGATATTTTCACAAAGGGTGACGATGAAAAGGCGGTTGCTGTGCTTATTCTCCCTCAGGACGATAAAGAGGAGCTTGAAAAGCATCTTCAGAAGCTCTGGCCTTTGGTGAAGACCGGCTTCGACACCGAAAAAATGTCCGCTGAGGATATCTTCAGCCACATAAGACCCTACTGCGAGGACGGACTTTATACCTCCTTCGGCTATTCTGCAACTGCAGTGACTCACGAAGCAGACCCCGCTATGAGATTTGAGGACGAAAACGGCAGCTACTGCTACTATAAAATCAGCGCCACGGAAATCGACAGTATACTCTCGCATTTCGGCTTTGAGACAAACCATGCCCTCAACAGTGAAAGCTGTTACTATTACGATTCATACTACTATTTTGCTTCAGGTGAAGCTGTGGGCACAAAAAGCAGCGGCAAGGTTACTGTTGCAGACAGCAAGAGAATACAGGACGGCAGATACTATGTCACCTGTAAATTCGGCTCTCAGGAAACCTATGTAATTGCAAGTATGCATGACGGCAGCTGGAAGATTCATTCTATGTCCACCGAGCCCGTATTTGACAGTCTCGGCATAAAAATCAAGACAGAGGACAGTCTTGCAGGCGATTACGAGATACGCTCTCTTGTTTTAGAGAGTAAGGCTGATGACGGCACTGTCTTCAGAAAGTACAATATAAAATATCCCTATTTCTTCGGCGAAAGTCAGGGCGAAATTCAGGCCAACGCTTTCTATCAGAGCATTATCACCTTCTATAAGCAGCAGTCTGAGCAGGTACAGTCGGACTATAAGAAGTTTATCAAAAAGGGCGGCAAAACCGAAAGTCTCCCCATCGAGATTCATTATACTGCTGAGCTCAGCTACTCAGATGAAGACAATCTCTGCCTTATCAGCGAGATTATCGAGTCTCTGCCCGTATATGAGGAAAAAGAAGCCGAGACGATTACATTGCCCGTTTCTCCCACGGCAGTTACTCTGCCGAAAAAGACAGTTGAGTGCTACACCTTCGAAAAAGAGACAGGCGTTTATGCAGCCAAAGACGCTCTTATCGGCAAGGACCACGAAAAGATTTCAGAAGTCCTTTACAGAATCTACGGCGGATATACCTATGATGACCTCTTTGATGAGAGCGTAACAGCTACGGATATACCGGAGGATTACTACAAAACGGGCGAAAAAATATACGCAAGCTCAGGTACTCTTTGTAAGGACGGCTATGTTTTTTGTTATGTAAATGACGAGGGCTTAAGAGAAGATGTGGTTATACCCTTTGAGACTCTCGAAAAGCTGAAAGAAACAACTGAAGAATAAAAATTACAGCACCCGATGAAGGGTGCTGTTTTTGCGTGTATTGACATTTCATAAAACTCGCGAAGCGAATAACACTGTGCGAAGCACAATACCACTGCGAAGCGATATAACTCGCCGTCAGGCGAATAAAACTGCCCTTTAGGGTCTTAAGCCCATACCGCCTTCAAGTGTAAGTGTTTCACCGTTGAGATATTTGAAGTCGGGGTTTGCAAGCTGAACGCATACTCGGCCGATTTCAAGTTCAGCATCACCGAAGTGACCTGCGGGAGGCATTTTTACGTTTGCCTTGAATGCATCGGGATAAGCCTTTTCGAAGTTTTCGAGCTGTGCTGTCCATGCGAGGGGACAGATAACGTTTACATTGATGCCGTCCTTTGCCCATTCTGTTGCGGCTACACGGCTGAGACCTCTGATACCCTCTTTAGCGGCAGCGTAGGAGCACTGGCCGTAGTTGCCGAAAAGACCTGCGCCTGAAGCGAAGTTAATAACTGCACCCTGGGTTTCCTTAAGATAGGGATAGCAGGCTTTCATATAGTAGAAAGCGGCATAAAGACCCGAGTACATAGCGAGATTGAACTGCTCTGTTGTGTGGTCGGCAATGGAAACACCTGAAGCAGAAGCCTGAGCGTTATTGATAAGCACGTCGATTCTGCCGAAAGCGTCGATTGTCTGCTTCACAACGTCAGCAACAACAGCCTCGTTGTCTGCCTTTTCGTTAACGTCAGCGGCAACGGTGAGGACCTTGATGCCGTAGAGTCTCTCGAGCTCTTCCTTAGCGTCCTGAAGCTTCTGTACATTACGGCCTGTGATTACGAGGTTTGCGCCTTCCTTAGCGTATGCTGTAGCGATGCCGTAGCCGATAGAGCCGCATCTGCCGTCGGAGAGGACTGCTCTGCCTGCACCTGTTATAATTGCTGTTTTACCTGTTAAAAAACCCATGGGTAACAACTCCGTTTCATAATGTGATATATATATATTAGCATATTTCATTTTCGGTGTAAATATTTATATGAAAATTTTCTGTGTGTACTCTGCCGAAGAGACTGCCGTTTTGCATTTTATTGCGGTGATTTTCATATTATTTACTTGGGGTGATATTATGAACTGCTGTATAACGGATCTGAGAAACAAGGAAGTCATATGTGCCAAAACAGGCTGCCGTCTCGGTTGCATAAGTGATGTTGAAATAGATACCTGCAGCGGCTGTCTTGTTGCTGTAATAATATGGGGCAAGGGCAAATGCTTCGGACTTTTAGGCAGAGACGAGGATATAAGAATATGCTGGAAGGATATTGAGGTAATAGGCGACGATACTGTAATAGTCTGCGGTGAATACTCTTCTCAGAGAAACGCCGGTCAGGCAAGAATGAGAAGAAATATATTTGAGAATCTCTTTAAATATTAGGAATAATAAATTGACAAACAAAGAGAGTATTGATAGAATAAAGATGATAAAGAAAGGGGAAGATACTATGAAAAAAATACTCAGTATAATAATATGCATTTCCTTGATATTTACTCTCGCAGTGCCTGCATTTGCTTCGGAAAATACGGAAAAGTGTCCGATAGTTTATGTCCACGGTATTGCTTCGAGCACCATTTATCTCGATAAGGATAATCCCGATGAAAAGGTGGATACACCCGATAAGGAGGCCTTTATTGCGCTTATCAAGGAAGAAATTCTTCCTGCTCTGGTTGTCTATGCCGCAACAAGAGATGTTGACAAGCTCTCCCATACAGTTTCTGCGGCTATCAATGATTCATTCAGACATTGGTTCAACAATACCGACGGCACTGCAAAGGGCAACTCGGGCGTAATCAACAACTATCCTGCAGAATGGGAAATATGTGAGGGCTCCCTTCACCGCTTCAGATATGACTGGAGAGGCGACCCCATTGCAATTGCGGGTGAGCTCAACGACTATATCAACTATATAACCGAAAACAGTGAATTCGACAAGGTAGCCCTTACGAGCCATTCACTTGGTGCTGTTGTTGTGCTGGCATATCTTTCCCTTTACGGAAATGACAAGGTCTACGGCTATGTTATGGACAGCCCTGCCATTGAGGGCGTATCATATGTAGGTGACCTTCTCTGCGGTGAAATCGAAATAACAGGTGAGGGTGTACTGACCTTCCTCAAGGGTACTCTCGGCAAAACAGAGTATGAGGAGCTTATTGCAAGCAGTCTCGACATTCTCGAAATGGCAGGAGTATCGGATCTTGTTGTGGACTTCCTTGACGATGCTGTGAAAAAGATGGCGCCCGTACTTTTTGAGGAGACACTTTTCCCGATTTTCGGTTACTGGCTTACAATATGGGCAATGGTACCCGAAGACAGAATTGACGAATGTATGGCCTTTGTAAAGGAAAACTACAACAAGGGTGACCTGTCCGTTCTGATGTCAAAGATAGAGGCCTACAACAGCCTTGTAAGAGAAAAGCGCAAGGAAACTCTTCTTTCTCTCGATGAAAGTGCAAGAGTGGCAGTTATATCAAGATACGGCCATACCTGCTTCCCCATAACATCTTCATGGGAGCTTGTAGGCGATGCGGTTATCGAAACAAAGAGCTCGTCACTCGGCGCTGAAACTGCACCCTTAGGTGATTACTTCAGCGAGGAATACCTCAAAGGCAAGGATATGAAATATATTTCCCCCGATAAGACCGTTGATGCTTCAACCTGCCTTTTCCCTGAAAAGACATGGTTTTTCAAGGATATTTTACACGAGGAAGTGGGATACACAAGAGACCTTCATACACAGCTTCTTTTCTTTGGCGAAGAAGCAACCTGTGACAATTTCACTCTTTCACGCTTCAGTGTCTTTGACAGAGATTCGGAGACTTTCATAAATGACGAAACTCAGCCTCAGAAGGCAGAAAAGCCGTCACCTCTTGAGAGACTCTTCAATTTCCTTAAGGCTCTTCTCGATAAGCTTATTATCTTTTTTAAGGGCCTTGGAAAATAAGCATTGACATTAAGTCAGTGATTTGTTAGAATTAAGTGTGTTATTTATTAACTGTTAATCTTCTGACAGAAAAACGGAGGAATTCAAATTGAAAAGAATTACAAGCTGGTTGTTCCTTGCTGTGGAAGCGGTGCTTTTCTGCACCTTTGTGGCAATGGACATAATGAATCACGACCTTGAAAATATCATCAAATATATTGCAATATCCCTTATAGGTATTATGGGACTGAGAGCCGGTAAGCAGAGAGACAATGTTGTTGTTACTGCGGCCTTCCTTTTCACAATGGTGGCTGATATGTTCCTTATCCTCATAGGCAATTTTGTTGCAGGTGTTGCGGCTTTCATATGCGTTCAGACCTGCTATACAATAAGATTCTCATTTATGAGCGGTAAGCCCCTTGTAGGTGAGCTTCTCAAGAGACTTCTTCCGGGACTTATCTTCGGTGCGGCGGCTACATACTTCCTCGACATAAAGGTGGGTATCATCGTAGCTTACGCCTGCAGCTTTGCAGTAAACTTCGCTCACGGCTTCGAGCTTCATATTCTTAAGCCCTCACCCAGACACCTGAGATTCGCAATCGGTCTTTTCCTCTTTGCTTGCTGTGACATTTGCGTGGGCATCACCAATCTTCGCCCGGGCTTTATGACAGAGCAAATGATAAGAAATGCCGAGGTTGTTACCTGGATATTCTATCTGCCAAGCCAGATACTTATACTTTCAACAACAGATGCACTGAGCTTTAAGAAGAATAAGGAATAAGCTTTAATAAACAGAAAATGCACAGAACCGACCTGGCTCTGTGCATTAATTTTTTGCTGCGATTTATTTTGCAGGGGGTACATTCAGCTCGAGATCCGTAAGGGGGAATGAACAGCAGGGATGGATACAGCCGAACTTATAGTCTGCAAGTCTGCGGTATTCAAGGTGTTTTGGTACATAAACCTTACCTGAAATCAGATGTGAATGGCAGAATCCGCACTCACCGCTTCGGCAGCGTGCAGGAACGGCAAGGCCGTTTTTCTCGAGAATCTGCATAACCGAGTCTGAGGAGTTGCCCTCTACGGTGTAGGTCTTATCCTGAATCGTAACGGTAATTTTAACCTTTTCGGGAATGCCTGCAGGGTAGTCCTCCTTAGTCTGAGGATTATGGAATTCGCCGAACATCTCGTGACGGATATACTTCTTGGGAAGCTCTAACTTTTCAAGCTCCTTGTCAACAAACTCATACATCTGCTGAGGGCCGCAAAGGAAAACGGAATAAGCCTCGTTTTCGGGAGCGTACTTTTTAATAAGCTCTGCGGTGATGAAGCCCTTTTCGGTTCCTTTTTTAACTCTGCCCTTTGCTTCGCTGAGAACATGGACTACCTTAATTTTGTCGCACTTCTTTTCAAGTTCTTCAAGCTCATCTTTAAAGAGAATGCAGTCGCTGTTTCTGCTGCCGTAAAGAAGAGTCATATTGAAGTCCTCGTCGCCGTCGCAAATAGCGTTTGCCATAGAGATAAAGGGTGTGATACCGCTACCGCCTGCAAGACAGATGACATTCTTTGCGTCTCTGAGAGGCTGATATTCGAAGTTGCCTGCAGGTGCGGAAACCTCAACCTTAGTGCCTACTTCCCAATTGTCGAAAATGTATCTTGACATAAGACCGCCCTCAACGAGCTTGATTGTAAGGACATACTGACCCTTGAGGGAATCCTTGGGTGAAGAGGAAATGGAGTAGGCTCTTGTAACGGGCATACCTTCAATTGTTTCAAAAACTGTCAGATATTTGCCTGCACCGAAGTAGGCAAGAGCTGAAGTGCCCTTTGATATATCGGGAACGAGGGTGAAGCTCTTGCAGTCTTCGCCTCTTTCTACTATGCTTTTAACCCTGAGGTACTGACGCTTAGGGTGAAGAGCCTTGGCAAGAACTGCAGCGTTATCGGAAAAATCGGGGAACTTTGCCTGAGCCACTTCAAATTTTGCCTGACGGTGTGAAAGCATTGATAAAAATTTTGTCGCTTTTAAGGATTTGATGTCTGCCATATTATTTGCCCTCCTTCTTTATTGCATTGACAACTAAGCCGCCTGCTTTTTCGCCTGTATAATATGCACAGCCGTAGCCGTCGCCTCTTTCCTGAGAAGCGCCGCAGAAGAAGAAATTGTCAAATGGCTGATCGCCTAAATACTGCACGGTGCGGGGGATCATGCTGTCCCATTTTTCAAGGAGATAGCCGTAGGGTGTGCCGAAGGGTGTATTGAGATAGCGGGCAAATGTGGGAGGAAGCGCAATTTCGATTTCCTCGATATAGGGCATAATGGAAATGCCGAGAGCCTTTTCGCAGGTCTCAATCATATCTCTTGCAACCTCAGTCTTGAACTTCTTATAGTCCTGAGGCTTTACGTCTTTCATAACGTCACCGAAGGTCATAGTTGTAAGGAAGAGCTGACTTGTACCCTCGGGAGTGCAGTCGGGGATAATCTCGTTAAGGCAGTTGATAATGCAGAAGCCGCCGCCGAAATTCTGGGAAGCCTCATACTGCTTGTCGGAATCCGAATCGGGAGCGATAAAGACTGAGTAGTCCTTGATGCCGAGTTCTTCCTTAGTCTTGTTCATACCGAGATATACTGTTGTCAGACTGCAGGCTGTCTTTCGGGATCTGAGCATCTTGAGCTGCTTTTCGGGAATGTCCTTTTCCTCGAAGAGATCCTTGAATACAGCGTAGGGGTAGGAGTTGGAAATAATATATTTAGCGGGAACTTCCTTTTCGCTGTTGACAACAACGCCTGAGGGCTTACCGTCGGTCATAATAACCTTTGTTACCTCTGAGTTATACCAGATGTCGCCGCCGTTTTCACGTATAACCTTATCAAGGGCAAGGCTCATTTCGTGTGAGCGCAGCTTCGGTATACCTGTGCCGTATTCAACATAGCTGTGAAGCATAGCCATATAATAAAGGAAGTCAAGCTTTGAGGCAGGGGAGCCGAGATAGCACCAGTATGTATTGAAAATATCCTGAGCCTTCTTTGGCATACCCAGAGCATCGAGAGTCTCTTTCATAGTGTGAGACACCATTCTCATAATGTCGGGGATATCCTTTAAGCTTGCAGGAAGCTTTTTAAGGTCGTCAAGGCTGTTGAGTGCCTTGTACATACGGGTGGAAAGGTCGAAGGCCTTCATACAGCTTTCATATGAGCCGGGCACAATCTCATCGAGCTTCTTTGCAAAGGCCTCGAAGCCTACGGGCATACGAGCGTCCACAGTAACAAGGACACCGTTTTCATTTACGAAAGCGTCTTTGTCGCCCTCTTTTGCAGGTACAACCAGACGGAAGGTCGAATCGTGGGTACACCAGTCAACATCACCGCCGAAGCGAAGGAACATATCCTCAATCTGACCGCTTTTGTCGGGTGCACCGACACCTGCAAGCTCGTGAAGTGACGGCTCGAATTCGAATCTGCCTCTTACAAATGAAGAAGCTGAACCGCCGGGAATGTTGTGTCTTTCAAGAAGTAAGGTTGAAAGACCTGCTCTGGCACAGGTTGCTGCAGCGGCAAGACCGCCGTTACCTGCACCGATAACTACTACATCATAGGTTTTCATCATATTACCTCCGTTAAAAATATGCACATTCATTATAAACCTTTAAGGAATAAGTGTCAATAAAGAAGAGCAATAAATGAGAAGTTGACACAGGCGTAATTTTAATATAAAATGCTTATATGGAGAGTGATAAATATGGAAAAGAAAATTGCAGTTGTAACAGGTGCGAGCTCGGGCATCGGCAGGTGTACGGCTATAGCACTTCGGGATATGGGCTGTAAGGTATATGACCTGAGCAGAAGAAATATCCCTATAGAAAATGTGACCCACATCAAAACCGACGTAACCTCAGAAAGTGATGTCCTTTCGGCGGCAAAGACAATAGCAGACACCGAGGGCAGGGTAGATATCCTCGTCAACTGTGCAGGCTTCGGTATTTCGGGCGCAGTTGAGTTTACAACCACAGAGGAAGCGAAATCCCAGTTTGAGGTGAATTTCTTCGGTACGGTGACAGTAACGAGAGCCTTTCTTCCCTATATGAGAGAGCAGGGCTGCGGCAGAATAGTCAACATCAGCTCCGTTGCCGCAGTGGCACACATACCCTTCCAGACATACTATTCAGCTTCAAAGGCGGCTATCGAGTCCTACACAAGCTGTCTCGACAACGAGGTAAAAATCTACGGTGTCAGAGCGACGGCAGTGGAGCCCGGGGATATATGCACAGAATTCACAGCTGCAAGACAGAAGTCCTTTGCAGGTGATGACGTCTACGGCGGAAGAATCAGCAGAAGCGTTGCCGGCATGGAAAAGGACGAGGAAAAGGGTATGAGTCCCGAGGTCGCAGGAAGATACATAGCCAAGGTGGCTCTGAGAAAGAAAGTCAAGCCCGTCTGTGCTATCGGTTTGTCATATAAGCTTCTGAGTGTGCTGTGCAAGACCGTCCCTTGCTCATTCAGGAATTTTGTAGTGGGTATGCTGTATGCGAAATAAAGTGCAGAGTGCAGAGCGCAGAGTGGCGTCGAACTGACCGCAAAGGAACAACTCTTTTCCCGCCACTTTTTATAAATTATGAATTGCGGGACAGGAATTGCCAAAAAGCAGTTTCTGCCCGCTTTTTTAGTTGGGAATTGCTGACGTTTTTATTGAGTGAGCGGTGAAAATCGGCTCGGTGGCTCCGTCGCCGTTTACGGCGCGAGGGTGCCCTGAAGGCACCCTCGGAAAGCACCTCGGGGTGCTTTCACGGAGCCACCTTCTTCTTTTTACATCAGACTACCAGTGAGCGTCAGTACTCATCCACCGAAGGTGGCAAAAGAAACTGCAATCGAATCACTTTAAGAAACATCAGAGAGCGACCCCGACTGTCGAAGTAGAGAGCGCCCGAAGCGGACACTACAAAAAGAGAAAGAGCCTCGCTCCATAAACAGCACCAAAGTAGCGGTTAGTCAACATAAAAAGCTGTTTTAAATAGAGCGGTGCGGAAAAGAGCCGATATTAAGCAGAGAGCAGAAATGTGAAAATTACCGATAGGGAGAAACCTGTTTCTTCTGTAAAGGTGAGCAGGAAATGGTAAAGAGTTAAGATATAGCTGGGGACTGAAACGGTAATTTTTACTACTTTCGGCTGTCCCGGGAGAAAGCGTGTTTTTGCTTACTTTTGTCACAATCGACAAAAGTAAGTGCCCTTACTCTTGCGGTTCCCAAAATTCATTACGGCTTGAAGCGCCTATGAATTTTGACCGCTGCGCCATCCTCGCCTCGCTTCATGCTTAACAAGCCCGTCCCCCTTTGTCCTGACAGACATTTCCCCCACACTGTGGGGGAATCTTCCACAGGCGGCGCTTCGGTGACGATGCAGCATGAGCGGGAAAGACTTGATGTTTATGCAAATAAGAATAATAAGGGATAGACTTTAAGTTTTGTCGAGACCCTTCCGTCAGGCTACGCCTGCCACCTTTTCAGGTACGGCAGGATAATCTCCAAAAAACAAAAAGCGGCGGAAAAGAGCTGTTTTCACGTCAACCCTTTCCCGCACCGTAACAATATTAAATTTAAATCACATCAAATTTTCTTGTTTTGCAGGGCTTTGCCCCGCACCCCACAAACTTTTGTAAAAGTTTGACAAAACTTTGCTTATTTCCTTTCTCTTGCAAAAAACAATATAATATTGTATAATTCCCTTAGATTTTGTGAGGTGATAACCATGTCAGATACAATAGCCGCTATATCCACCCCCATAGCCGCCGGCGGTATAGGCGTAATAAGAATCTCCGGCGATGACGCAATAGCTGTTGCAGATAAAGCTTTCAATGCCACTTCGGGTAAAAAGCTTTCTTCTCTAAAGGGGTACTCTGCCGCCCACGGACGTGTGCATCTCGACGGCGAGGATATAGACGAAGTTGTGGCTCTCGTTTTCCGCGAGCCTAAAAGCTATACAGGCGAGGATACAGTTGAAATATCCTGCCACGGCGGTGTTTATGTAACCAATCAGGTGCTGCGTGCCGTACTCTCAGCAGGTGCACGTCCTGCCGAAGCAGGTGAATTTACAAAGCGTGCATTCCTCAACGGCAAAATGGATTTATCAGAAGCTGAAGCTGTTATGTCCCTTATCGGTGCTCAGGGGCAGCAGGGAATGAAGGCTGCTATGACAGCCCTTGACGGTGCCCTCAGCAGAAAAACCGATGAGCTTTGCGGCAAGCTCATTTCAGCCTCCGCACATATGGCAGCGTGGGTTGACTATCCCGATGAAGAAATCCCTGAAATAAGCAGCGATACTCTCAGAGAAACTCTCACCGAGGTTAAATCTCAGCTCACATCTCTGCTATCGAAGTTTGATGCAGGCAAGGCTCTCACAAGCGGTGTCGACACTGCAATTGTCGGTAAACCCAATGTAGGCAAGTCCGCTCTTATGAATATGCTTTCGGGCTTCAGCCGTTCAATTGTAACAAACATCGCAGGTACTACAAGAGACATAGTCGAAGAGACCGTACGCGTAGGCAGTGTCATTCTCCGTCTTGCCGATACGGCAGGCATAAGAGAAAGTGCCGATGTAGTTGAGAGTATAGGTGTCGACCTTGCCAAGACTAAAATTGAGCGTGCCGGACTTATCCTTGCAGTTTTTGACGGCTCGGCCCCCCTTGACGACAGCGACAGAGAAATTTTCGAGCTTTGCAGAGGCAGAGACGTTATAGCGATCGTAAATAAAACCGACCTGCCCTCAAAGATGGATATCGAATATATACAAAAGAACTTTGCCGAAACTGTTTTCATCAGCGCTATGTCCCATGACGGTGAGGATGAGCTTACAAAAGCTATCGAACGTGTACTCGGTACAGATAAAATAGACACATCAAAGGCTATGCTCACAACTGAGCGTCAGCGTATCAGTACCCTTGGTGCCCTTGAAAGCATCGACGAAGCAATCAACGCAATCGATATCGGCATTACAATGGACGCAGTAAATGTATGTGTTGACACAGCTATAGACAAGCTTCAGGAGCTCACAGGTAAAAAAGCAAAAGAAACTGTAGTTGACGAAGTGTTCTCCCAGTTCTGTGTTGGCAAATAAGAGGTGGATTATGAATAAAAGTGTTCTTATAACAGGTGCCGCAGGCGGTATCGGCGAAGAGATGTGCCGTCAGTTTGCAAAGGCAGGCTATGATGTAGCCATTCACTATAATTCATCGGAAAGCAAGGCTCTTGCATTAAAGACCGAACTCGAAGAAGGATACAATATAAAAGCCGTTCCCATAAAGGCGGATCTCAGAAACAGCGACGCTGTAAAAGCCTTAGCCGAGACTGCTCTCAATGTTTTCGGCAAGATAGATGTACTTATCAACAATGCAGGTGTAGCCTACTTCAGTCTTTTTCAGCTTGCCGATGATAATAAAGTCAGAGAGCTTTTTGACATCAACCTTATGAGTGCTATGACTCTTACAAAAGAAATTCTGCCATCAATGATAAAAAATCAGTGGGGCAGAATTATAAACATATCCTCTATGTGGGGCATTGCAGGTGCTTCCTGCGAGGTCCATTACAGTACAAGCAAGTCTGCACTTATCGGCTTTACCAAGGCACTTGCCAAAGAAGTGGGTCCAAGCGGCATCACTGTCAACTGCATAGCGCCCGGCTATATTGACACGAAGATGAACAGCGCCATTGACGAAGACAGTGTAAAGGAAATCGTTGATGCAACGCCTATACAGAGAAAAGGCACACCGGAAGACATTGCACCGCTTGGTGTATTCCTGTCGGGTGATGAAGCAGGTTTCATTACAGGTCAGGTTATCAGTGTTGACGGCGGATACGGTGTGTAAAACAAAATATCCTACGGTCAGAATGGAGATGAGATTATGAAGAAAACACTTGAACAATGGAATAAAGCTGCAAACAAATACACTGAAGACCAAGAACAATCCGAATTTGTTGAAAGCAATAAACGGATAGTAAAGACACGCTTTCAGGATTTGACCGGTCAAAAAATTTTAGACTTAGGTTGCGGCTACGGATACTATACGGATTACTTTCAGCGTATTGGTGCTGATGTATTGGGTGTCGACGGTTCTTCAAAAATGATTGAACTTGCCAAAAGCCGTTATCCTGATTGTTCCTTTGCTGTGTGCGATATAACAGAGTCAATCCCCTTTGAGGCTGAGAGTTTTGATTTAATATTTTGTAATCAAGTCCTTATGGATGTTGATAATATTGAACAAGTTTTTTCTGAATGCTTCCAGGTTTTGAAACCAGGCGGAACTTTATACTACTCCATTGTGCACCCTGCCTTTTATGACAGTCAATGGTTGAAAAAGCGTGGTTTCAATTACGCAAAGGCAATAAGCTCCTATATTGAACCTTATTCTTTTACTAATGATTTCTGGGGCAAAACAGAACATTTTCACCGGCCCTTATCATACTATCTCAATGTTGCCGCCGATGCAGGCTTTATTTTGCGGCATACAGAAGAACCAAATTCCTATGACGGAATTACAAAAAACAAAGATTTACCATTGTTTTTCTTTGCTGAGTACCGCAAATTATAAAATTTTCATTTTCTGAGGACATTTGCATATTTTTTAACGTCTTATTTAGTGAAACCGGTTTTAATAAATGAAAAGAGAAAAAAAGATGTCAAAGCTATATGCTGGTTTAAGCGCTCTGAATAACGGTATTATGTCCCTTGATGAAGTTGTGCTTTATTATTCAGACATACCGCTATCCATATTTATTGCCGAAACTATACTGAAAAAGAAAGAAGGAAAAGATATGCCAAATATTACTAATCAGGCCTACGTGGATTTAAGAAACTTCACTCCCGAGGCTCTCAGAAAAATCAAATCGATTACCAATGTCCATCTCGTTTTACTTCCCGAAAATCCTACTCCTGAATTTTCGGAGGCCTATGCAGAAATCAAAAAGACCAACGTTGTCAGTGAAACTGCCGTGTCGGGCAACGCCTGCATTTTCAACGGTCTGTCAACGCTTACAAAAAACGAGCTCACCGAAGGCAGTCTTGTTGTGTGTAACGGACTCACAATAATAAGAGACGTGCCCAAAGAAATGAATATCCGATTAATTGTAAACGGTGCTTTACTCAAATCTCCCTCTGCTTTTATAGAACCTATAAAAATTAACGGAACAAGCCACATTATTGATGACGAGGCAAAAATCATAAAATCTGTCAGCGAACTCAGAATCGATAAGAATTTCATCGACAATCTCACCGAAAAAACCGCCATAGTCGCTTGCGGAAAAATATTTATAAATGATGAAGTCACCAACGAAATGCTTCAATCAAGGGGTATCGTTTTTTACGATGTTGCCAAGATAATAGCCCGGGAAGAGCTTCACGGTTATATTCAGGCAAACAGCAACAATGTAGCCTCTGTAGCCACTGACGACTACACTAAGAAAAGAAAATTTTTCAGGTGGAAATAAAATGAGCTCTGAAACTGCAGAATTATTTGAGGAGCTATGGCACAGATATAACCGCATAATTTATTGGTATTTCCGTCGGCAATTTGACGAACATACAGCTGAGGATTTATGTCAGCAAACCTATATGAATGCCTGGCGGTATATAAGCAGTTACCCGCATACAGAAATACGCCAGAATAAATCCTGGTTGTTTGCTGTCGCACGCAACGTCAAAAATGATCATCTTAGATACATAAATCTTCATGCGATGCATTTTAATTATAGTAATCTCCATGAAACAGATATCCCTACAGAACAAAATCTCGACGAAAGCATAAGCATACAAAAAGCCTTTCAAAAGCTGAGTGAAGAAGACAGGCAACTGCTTTCAATGTCTCAGTATCTCTCAAGCAAAGAGATGGGCTCCGTATTAGGAATCTCAGCTTCTGCTGTAAGAAACAGAATACAAAAGGCAAAGCAAAGGCTGACGGAGATTCTGAAAGATTATGAGATAGAGGTTTAAGTCAAATACCTACATAAAAAAGAAAAGGGTCACACTCTCGTGTGACCTCGTTTTCTTATGGCGCGCTGTAAGGGATTTTGTCCGACGCTCCCGCGTCTATCGCCTCGCTTCGCTCGTTGCCACGTCAGCGAAAATGCTCCACCGGAGCATTTTCTTCCGCATACTTCGTATGCTCCTTCCTTGTTCGAATCCCTTGTCGGTTTCATCTTTTTTGAAAGCTTCATAAAAAAGAAAAGGGTTACACTCTCGTGTAACCTCGTTTTCTTATGGCGCGCTGTAAGGGATTTTGTCCGACGCTCCCGCGTCTATCGCCTCGCTTCGCTCGTTGCCGCGTCGGCAAAACAGTCCACCGGACTGTTTTCTATGCCTCCTTGTTCGAATCCCTTGTCAGTTTTATCTTTTTTGAAAGCTTCATAAAAAAGAAAAGGGTTACACTCTCGTGTAACCTCATTTTCTTTTGGCGCGCTGTAAGGGATTCGAACCCCTGACCTTCTGGTCCGTAGCCAGACACTCTATCCAGCTGAGCTAACAGCGCAATTGGATTTTGCCAAAGTATATTACCATAAATTAAGTCTTATGTCAATACAAATTTAAAAAAAAGTCCATTGATATTTCTGCCCTTTTGTGATATTATTTATTCACAGCATTTAACCGATAAAAAAACGGAGGCAATTACTATGAATATATGGCACGATATAAGCGCAGACAGAATCACAACCGAAAGCTTTGACGCTGTTATAGAAATCAGCAAGGGTAGTAAAATGAAATACGAATTCGACAAGAAGAC
>JAZSGK010000179.1:0-13806 GCA_045532695.1 Acutalibacteraceae bacterium | reverse complement strand
TTCTTCGGAGAGTATTAAGTGATATTGCAAATATAAATTTGCAGTGATATTTTTGATAAATCAAAAGTGTTATTGAAGCCTTACGGCTTCAGTGTTATTTTATTCGCACAAAACTGTCCGAAGGACAATAACACTCGGCGTCAGCCGAATATAACTGTGAAGCAATAAAACTCGCCGTAAGGCGAATAAAACTGCGGAGTGTCCTTACGAACACTCCGCTAAGTCAGGGGTATAATTTTTTATCCGAATACTTCCCAGCCTACTACCTCAACGCCCTTGTCACGGGCTCTCTGTAAGAGGTCCCCGCTTTTGAGAAGCTGATATTCAAACTCTCTTTTCTGCCATTCTTTATCGTATTTTTCGTTGCCGAAAGCAGGGTGGAGAAATATCTCAGTCACACCATCAAGGCAGTTGTCGACAGCGTTAAGATAATATTTTCTGAGAGTATCGTAGTCCTTGATTCTGTCCATTGACCAGGGGTTTGACACCAGATCATCAAGGAGTTTTACACCTCGTTTTTCAGCTGAATTTACAATCATCTGCTGAAGCTTCACAACAGGTGAGGGCACCTTTATTCCGAGCTGTCTTTCGACAAAGCCGACAGTTTTCGGAAAGCGGAAGGGAAGGTTATGCTCATTGCAGAAATCAAAAGCATCAAGATAAAAGCGTCTGCCGTTTATGCCGTAAACCGTTCCGCAATGACTGTCAGCATGATCTATAGGAGCACCGCCGTCGCTTATATATCGGTACTGGGCTTCAAGCTCAGCTCTGACATCTTTTCGTTTAGCTCTGAAGGTAAGATTTTTACTCTCGAGCCAGAAAAAGTCTTCACCGAGTGATTTTGCACCTGTAAGAGGCGGGTAACGGTAGGCTTCTTCGTCGGAATTGAGAGTTATATGCACACCGACGGGGAAATCAATGTTCTTTGCAAAAGAGACTGCATCTTCTGCTTCGGATGCTACAGCCATAAGGGAGGTGGAGGTTATGAGCTTGTTGCTCAGCAGGTCTTTGATAGCTTCATTCTGCTCTTTGTTAAGACCGAAATCATCGGCGTTGATTATAAGATACTTACTCATTTTCTTTTGCCTCAGGGAATTTAAGGAAGAATGTGATAACTGAAGCCACGGCCATAGCAGCTGCAGGGAACACACAAAGCAGTACTCTTGCTGCAAGTGCAGGATTATCACCGGGTTCGTCACCGCTGATGAAGCCGAAAATCTCAGAAGCGAGGTAGAAAGCAAGTGATGTGTAAAGACCGTTGAGTCTGTTCATAACACCCATAAGGCTGTTGATAATACCTTCTCGCTTGATGCCGTTCTTTCTGTAATCGTCATCGACTATCTTCGCACCGATACAGTCCATTGTTGTAAGGCAGGCGGCGATACCGAAGCCCATTATTGCCGCAATAACTATAGCAGGTACAAGTGAGGATACAAAGTAAAGAGGTACAAAGCCTACAGCCATAATAATGAAACCGGTTCTCCAGATTTTCATAATATTTACTTTCTGGATCACTTTTGACCAGATAACAATACCGATAACTGCAACGCCGAGTACAATGCCCAGCATAATTGTAGTAGTACTGCCGCCAAGACCGAGAGTGTATTTTACGAAGAAGGGCAGAGCCTGGGAAATAAGTGAGAAAGAGGCTGAATAGAATGCGCCTGCAAGACCGAATATCCAGAAACGAGGGTTCGTGACAAGAGCTTTTATACTGTCGAAAAGTCTTGGCTTTTCAAGCTCTTCATAGTTTGTATCTTCCCGGCAGCCCCAGAAGCAGAACATCATTACTGCAAGGGCAATAACGCCGTAAATAACAGATGTGAGTTTGTATCCGATAGCTTCGGTAATCATAGGAGTAAGGGCAATACTGATTGCCATAGCGAAAAGCTGACAAATCTGTCTGAAACCGTTGGTTTTGGCTCTCTCTTCGTCTTTTTTGAAAAGCTCGGGGAAAAGTGAGCCGTAGTTTGCATTTACCAGAGAGTCCAGAGTACCCGTCAGTATGTACATCAGAAGCATATAGATAAAAAGCATGCCTTTTTCTGTTTCAATGAAAGCGGGTACATTGTAGAAAAGAATGAAGAACAGTACGAGCAGGGGAGTGCCGATAAGAAGCCAGGGTCTGCGTCTGCCCCACTTGGTACGGGTGCGGTCTGAAAGGAAACCGTAAACGGGATTGTCGATTGCGTCAACGAAAGTGTAAATGAAAAGTACAAGAGAATACTTTTTCATGTCAAGTCCCAGCATATCTACATAGAAGATAGCCGCAAAGGACTTGAACATATTGATGGGGATTGATGTGCCGAACATAGCAAAGCCATATCTGGCGGGGGATGTTTTCTTTGTCAGTGCATTTTTTGGTGCCATTGTTTTCTCTCCTTTATTTAAAATATATTGGATTTGAGATTGCACAAATCCTCTTAAGCTTACCAAAGCCTTTATAGACCTTGATGTAAGCAAATTTAACTTTTTTGAGTCTGACTTTTACGGAGCCGTCTCTCAGCGACAGTTCCTTTTCGCCTTTGTCGGTGACTATGGTAACTTTTTTCGCATCGGCATAAATCTCAAGCCAGGTATTTTCGTCAAACTCTGCTGTCTGACCCATAACTGTATCGCCGTATCTGAGTTTCAGTTTAACACCGTCTTTGCTTTCTGCGACAAAACAGTTACCGTTTCTGATTGCCTTGAGAATAGCTTCTGCACTGCGTGACTGCGAGTACACTGCCGTAACAGGATTGCCGAGCTTTGCAAACTGTTTCGGCTTATGGAAGTCACTGCCTCCTGCTATAGGTATGTGTCTGCCTTGTCTTAAGAGGAAAGTCCACTTTCTGACTGCGCGGACATTTGCGGGTCTCATGGGCCCGTTCCAGATTTCCATCATATCGTAAATGTCATCGTCCCCCCATTTATAGGGACAAAGAGGACACTCGGGGTGATTGACGGATATTACAGCACCGAGGCTTTTAGCGTGGCTGATAATAGACTGCATTTCTTCTTTGGTGTTGGCAATAAAGCTGTTTTCAAAGGGTGCGGATACCCCGAAGAAATTCATATGACCATTGTAGTGGGTCCACTCAACTGCGGGAACAAATGTAAGACCGTCTATATGGGGCAGGGCAAGATTTTCGGCGAAGTTATTGTGATTTGCAAGACCGATAAAATCAAGACCGTTTTCTTTGGCAAGTCTGCCGACCTCAAAGGCACTCAGAGCACCGTCGGAGGCTGTTGTGTGAATATGTAAGTCGCCGTAAAGAAGAACCTCACCTTCATACTCAAAATCAATATTGTAAGTTATCTCTACGCCACCGTCCATTATATGATAAGCTCCGATAATAATACTCCAACTGCCCTTGTTGATTTTTTCACAAAGGTAGCCTGCTGAGGAATCGTATTCACCGACGTATATAGTTTTGTGCGCACTGCCTGACCAGCCGAGAAAAATTCCTTTTTCGTCCATAAGTCCGATATCAATAGTGTTAGAGGGCTTCAGGTCGCCCATAAGACCCGAAGTGGGTTTATAGTAGTCATATGTGACGGTAATTTTTGTGACGTTTTCAGGCACATCAAAAGGAATAGTGTAATACTGTCCCTCTCTGTCTTTTGTGATTTTGTGTTTTATAACCATTGTATCACCGTCCGTTTTTCTTCTTGTTTTCATTCTAGCATTTTACATATAGGAAATCAATAGGCTGTAGCATATTATGTTGTCTGTAGTGGACAGCGAACGGAAAAATCAGCTTTTTCATGACTTGTCTTCAGCTGTCGGGCGTGATATAATGTAATCGGAAGTAAAACTATCATAAGGAGAAAACAAATGAACAGAAAGATAGACGGTACATTTTTTGAATTCAGACACCATAACACTGCTGAGGGAAAATACTGGAATCCGGCTCTCGAAAAATTTGAGGGTACTGACTGGCGTCAGAAGGTCAGAGAAATCTCAGAGCTGGGCATGGAATATATTGTAGTTATGGCTACGGCACTTTACGATAAATGCTATTTCAGGTCGACAGTCTTTCCCTTTGCCGATACTCTTTGCCCTGACCCGATCGAAGAGGTCCTCAGCGAAGCGGATAAATGCGGTGTGAAAGTCTTTTTGGGTAACGGCTTTTACGGCGACTGGCGCAAGGCAGGACAGAATATCAAAAGTCAGGAGGTCATCGACCGCTCATTCAGAGCTATGGAAGAGCTTGCTGTTCTTTATGCTCATCACGAAAGCTTTTACGGCTGGTATTTCCCTGATGAGACCTGCATAATTCTTCGTTTCTCCGATGCTTTTATGAAATATGTCAATCTCTGCTCTGCACGCTGTCACGAGCTGACCCCTGAAAAGAAGACTCTTATAGCTCCATACGGCACAAATCTTGCTTTGGCTAACAACAGATATATTCGATGCCTGACTGAGCTTGATGTTGACTTCATCGCCTATCAGGATGAGGTGGGTGTGAAAAAAACCAAGGTAGACAGAACAAAACGGCTTTTTGAGAAGCTCCGCAATGCTCACGATAAAGCCGGAAGATCTCAGCTCTGGGCAGACATTGAGCTTTTCGATTTTGAGGGTGTAGTATATAAAAGTGCTCTTGTACCCGGTAAGTTCGAGCGTATTCAGAAGCAGATAGAAAATGCAGCACCCTATGTAGACAAAATCCTCTCGTATCAGTATCTCGGTATTATGAATCCTGCCGATTCACCGTCCTTTGCAGGTCACCCGGATTCGGCGAAGTTGTATGAGGATTATAAGTTGTATCTCAGTAAATAATACGCAAGCGCCGACTGTTTTTGCAGTCGGCGTAAGTTTTAGTCTGTGCCGGAGGGGAGTACGGCGGCTCCATAGGCGAAGCCGGAGGCTTCGCCTCACGGGAAGCTCCGCTTCCCGTGTAAAACGCCCCGCATACGGGGCGTTTTAATGGAGCCGCCTCCCACTGCAGACTTGCACATAAAATAATGCTCATATATAATCTTTTTGTCACTTTCAACGAAAACCAACTAAATCACAATATTTAGCCCCTTGCTTATTGACAAACCACTACATATATTGTATCATATATATTGAACTGCTGTAATTTTATTGACGAAAGGACGATGAATAAATGAACGTAATCAAGCGTGACGGCTCTGTTGTACAGTATGACAGAAGCAAGATAGTTATTGCCCTTACAAAGGCAAATGATGCCGTTGAAGAAAACGAAAAAGCCTCTCACAGTCAGATAGATGCTATTGCTGACTACATAACCGCAAAGCAGAAAACCCGTATCCTCGTTGAAGATATCCAGGATATGGTTGAATATAAGCTTATGGAAATCGGTAAATTTGCCCTTGCCAAGGCATATATTATTTACCGTTATAACAGAGCAATGGTAAGAAAGGCTAACACTACCGATGATTCAATCCTCAGCCTTATCAAAAACTCCAACAAAGACGTAATGGAAGAAAACTCCAACAAGGATGCCGTTATGGCAGCTACTCAGCGTGATCTTATTGCAGGTGAGGTGTCAAAGGACCTTACACGCCGACTGCTTCTTCCCGAATATATATCCAAGGCTCACGATGAGGGTACCATCCACTTCCACGATGCTGACTATTTCCTTCAGCCTATTTTTAACTGCTGTCTTATCAATATAGGCGATATGCTGGATAACGGTACTGTTATGAATGCGAAGCTTATAGAAAGTCCCAAGAGCTTCCAGGTTGCATGTAACGTAATGACTCAGATTATTGCTTCTGTTGCTTCCAGCCAATACGGCGGACAGAGCGTTGATATCAGCCATCTCGGCAAATATCTTCGCAAGAGCAGAGATAAGTTCTATAAGCATATAAAAGAAGAATTCGGAAGCGAATTCAGTGAAGAGCAAATAAATAAGATTGTCAATGACCGTTTAGGCGATGAGCTTCGTTCAGGCGTGCAGACTATCCAGTACCAGATAAATACACTTATGACTACCAACGGTCAGTCCCCCTTTGTAACTATCTTCCTCAACCTTAAGAAGGATGACGAGTATATCAAAGAAAACGCAATGATTATCGAAGAGATCCTCCGTCAGCGTTACGAGGGCATCAAGAATGAAAAAGGCGTCTATGTAACACCTGCCTTCCCGAAGCTTGTTTATGTACTCGACGAGCATAACTGCCTTAAGGGCGGCGAATATGACTATATTACAAAGCTCGCTGTCAAGTGCTCGGCAAAGAGACTTTATCCCGACTATATTTCAGCTAAAAAGATGCGTGAAAACTACGAGGGCAATGTCTTTTCACCTATGGGCTGCCGTTCATTCCTTTCACCCTGGAAGGACGAAGAGGGTAACTATAAGTTTGAGGGCAGATTTAACCAGGGTGTTGTTTCTCTCAATCTTCCTCAGATCGGTATCGTTGCAAGAGGCGACGAGGAAAAGTTCTGGGCACTTCTTGAAGAAAGACTTCAGCTTTGCTTTGAAGCTCTTATGTGCCGTCACCACGCACTTCACAATGTTATCTCGGATACGAGCCCTGTTCACTGGCAGTACGGTGCTATTGCGAGACTCAAAAAGGGTGAGACTATCGAGAAATATCTCCACGACGGATATTCTACTATCTCTCTTGGTTACATCGGCCTTTACGAAGCAACAAAGCTTATGAAGGGTGTAAGCCACACTGACCCCAAGGGTACTGAGTTTGCAATCAAGGTTATGAAGACTCTCCGTGAGCACTGTGAAAAGTGGAAGAAGGAGACAGGTCTTGGCTTCGGTCTTTACGGTACCCCTGCCGAGTCATTGTGCTATCGCTTTGCAAGAATAGACAAGGAGCGTTTCGGCACTATCGAAGACGTAACTGACAAGGGCTACTATACCAACTCATATCACGTTGATGTAAGAGAAGATATCGATGCCTTTGAGAAGTTTACTTTTGAAAGTCAGTTCCAGGTTATCTCATCGGGCGGTGCAATTTCCTATGTTGAGATACCCAATATGAGACACAATCTTGAAGCACTTGAAGAGCTTGTTAAGTTTATTTATGACAATATCCAGTATGCTGAATTCAACACCAAGAGCGACTACTGCCACGAATGCGGATATGATGGTGAGATTATAGTCAACGACAATCTCGAGTGGGAGTGTCCCAACTGCGGCAACAAGGATCAGCGTAAGATGAATGTTACAAGAAGAACCTGCGGCTACTTAGGTGAAAACTTCTGGAATGTCGGCAAGACAAAAGAAATCAAAGCAAGAGTGCTGCACTTGTAAAAGTTAGGAGTGAGGAGTTAGAAGTTAGGAGTTGCTGACGAAGCTTTTAATTTCTCACTAACTATTAAGAAAGGGAGGTTTAGTATGGCGGACAGTATTGTATTTGAAAAGAGTAAAGATTTCGCAGTAAGGACTGTGAAACTTTACAAATACCTCAATGAAGAAAAGCATGAATATATTTTATCAAAACAGCTGGTTCGCAGCGGAACTTCTATCGGAGCAAATATTTCTGAAGCACTAAGTGCCATAAGTAAAAAAGAATTTTTATCCAAAATGTATATAGCATACAAAGAGTGCTCAGAGGTTTTATATTGGTTGGAATTGTTAAAGAGAGCAGAATACCTGAATGAAAAAGAATACATATCGATAGTTGAAGATTGCAAAGAAATTGAAAAAATGTTATCTTCTATTACAAAATCATTAAGGAGTTCTTTGAGAGCGGAGAAGGTTTTGAAATAAAAAAACTCCTAACTCCTAACTTGGCGAAGCGGAGGTGAGCCATGAACTACGCCACAATAAAGCCATTCGATGTTGCAAACGGACCCGGTGTAAGAGTATCACTGTTTGTCAGCGGCTGTACCCACAGGTGTAAAGGCTGCTTCAATGAAGAAGCCTGGGACTTTTCTTACGGTGAGGAGTTCACTGACAGCAGCCTTCAAAGAATACTCGAAGCACTGAAGCCGGACTATATAAAAGGTTTTTCACTTTTAGGCGGGGAACCCTTTGAGCCGAGGAATCAGGTAGTCTTAGCAGATATCCTTGAAAAAATAAAAGAAGCGTACCCCGAAAAAAATATCTGGTGCTATACGGGCTACACCTATGAAAAAGACCTGCTCAGTGGCAGGCTCTGCGATAAAAATATTACAGATAAAATGCTAAGACATATCGATATCCTCGTTGACGGAAAGTTTGTAGAAGAGCTTAAAAACCTTAAGCTTCGCTTCAAGGGCTCGGAAAATCAGAGGATAATCGACCTGAGAAAAACTGAAGAAAAAGGTGAAATCACACTTTGGGAGGGTGAGACAAATGAAGTTTGACTTAAGAATAAAAAAACTCAGAGATAATGCTCAGATGCCCACATACGGCAGTGAGTACGCTGCAGGCGCAGACATGTATGCAGCTATAGATGAAGCAGTAACCATTGCTCCGGGGGAGACAAAGTTGATACCTACGGGACTTGCTTTTGAAATCCCTGAGGGCTATGCAGGTTTTGTCCACGCAAGAAGCGGTCTTGCTTCAAAGAGAGGTCTTGCACCTGCTAACAAGGTCGGTGTAATTGACGCTGACTACAGAGGCGAGGTTATGGTTGCTCTCCACAACCACGGCAAAGAGCCTCAGACAGTCGAAGCAGGGGAGCGTGTTGCTCAGATGATAATTGCACCCTTTGTTGCAGTTAACTACGTTTTCAGCGATGAGCTTGACGATACTTTAAGGGGCGAGGGTGGCTTCGGTTCAACGGGCAGAAAATAACAGTAATATATGCGGACAGAAAACGATGAAGAGTTTTCTGTCCGATATTTTTATTTCAGCAAAAATTAACATAATCCGTATTGCAAATAAGCGGCGGTTATATTAGAATGTATATATTAATTGCCTGGAGGAAAAATATGGAAAACAAAAATTACGATAAAGTTATAAAAGCCTTGCAGATAGCTGCATTGGTATTTATGGTAGTAATGGTTGTGGTTATGCTTGTAGTTATGAACAAGTTTGACATCAATGTAGAAAATGCTGCAGAAATTTCAAGCTACATCTCAGGCGGTACTCTGACGGTGGCACTGATAATTATAGCTTTTACCGTTATCAAGTCATTTGCTCTTATATTTCCGCCTGCTATTATTTTAGCAGTATCGGGATTACTGTTTGATAATGTATGGACTGCCGTCCTCGTCAATGCAATAGCGGTTGCCTGTAGTGTTGTTCTGCCTTATTTTTTCGGCAGATTCGCAGGTAAGGATCTTCTCGATACTCTCAAAAAACGTTTTCCTAAAATCAAAAAGCTTGATGATTTTGCAGGCCAGAACGAGTTTATGGTTGTGTATGTTGTCAAGGCATCGGGAGTGGTACCATCAGACCTTATGAGTGTAATTTACGGAGCTATGAATGTTAACTTTTGGAAGTTTTTCATAGCATCAAATCTCGGTATGTTGCCCTTTAATGTTCTTTTCTCCTTCCTTGCCAATAAGGGAGATCTTTCAAACCCCTACAGCCTTCTTTATATCATACCCATTCCCATATTCGTAGTGATTATGAGTATCGTTGTCAAAAAGATGACTAAAAAGAAAGATAACGCTTAAAACATTAAAAGGAGTTGCGAAAGCAACTCCTTAAGTTTTTTATTCCTCCTGAAAGAAATCCTTGCCGATTCCGCAGGTAGGACAGAGCCAGTCTTCGGGAACATTTTCCCAAGGGGTACCCGGGGCAACACCGTGCTCAGGGTCGCCTTTCTCCGGGTCATAAACATAGCCGCAGGGGCAGATGTATTTTTCCATAATATCACCTCGAGGGTAGTATTGGCAACTAAGGTGCAGCATAAACAAAAAGAGTGACATCACTGTCACTCTTAATTTATTCAATAGGGGAGAATTACATTGAAAATAAGGTTAACCCTTGCAGGTAAGGTATCAAGAAAAAAGGAGCTGTAAAAACAGCCCCTTATAGATTATTATTACTTTATCTTAAAGCTTGTTTACATCCGCATCGGTAATAATGTGATAGCCTGCATCCTCAAGAGCTTTCTCAGCTAAAGCATTGTCTTCCACTCTTATTACAACATAAGCGTGTTTTTCCGTACGGGACATAAAAGCGTAAAGATAATCCATATTGATTTTCTTTTCATCAAGAACACTGAGCGCACCGGAAAGCTTACCCGGAGCATCGCCGATTTTTACGCCCACAACATCGTTTACCTTTATGAGATAACCCTCGTCAGCGAGAACCTTTTCTGCTGTTGCAGTGTCATCAACGATAAGACGGAGCATACCGAAATCCTGAGTTTCTGCAATAGAAAGAGCTCTCATATTGATGTTGTACTCAGAAAGTGTCTTGGTTATGGAAACCAGGGTGCCCTGTTTGTTTTCTACAAATACTGTTAATTGCTTAATAGCCATAACGAATCCTCCTTGTTTTATATAAGCTTTCTCTTGTCAATAACTCGTACTGCCTTGCCTTCGCTTCTTGTAATGCTCTTGGGAGCAACAAGATGAACTGCAGGATTTATACCAAGCATAATCTTCAATGCATTGGCAAGGGATTTTTCCATAGCAATAATGTCGGCAACCTTGTCAGTGAACTTTTCAGCCGTCATTTCAACATTAACCTCGAAAGTATCAGTATTGTTCTTTCTGTCAACAATAATCTGATAGTTGGGCTCATAGCCTTCCTTAAGAAGAACAGTTTCAATCTGGCTCGGGAATACATTAACACCACGGATAATAAGCATATCGTCTGTTCTGCCCATAGGCTTTGCCATTTTGACAAGAGTACGTCCGCAAGAACACTTTTTACGTGAGAGAACGCAGATGTCACGGGTGCGGTAACGCAGAAGAGGGAAGGCTTCTTTATCAAGAGAAGTAAATACGAGCTCACCCTTGCTTCCCTCGGGAAGAACTTCACCTGTATCGGGATCGATGATTTCTGCATAGAAATGATCTTCATTAATGTGCATACCTGTCTGCTCACTGCATTCAAAGGAAACACCAGGGCCGGTTGTTTCGGTAAGACCGTAAATATCATAAGCCTTTATGCCGAGTGTAGCTTCAATGCCTCTGCGCATTTCTTCTGTCCAGGGCTCTGCACCGAAGATGCCGGCTTTAAGAGGAATATCCTCCGGTTTGTAGCCCTGCTCTTTGAGTGTTTCACCGATATATGCAGCATATGAGGGTGTACAGCAAAGAATAGTAGCGTTGAGGTCGGTCATAAACTGAATCTGACGCTCTGTGTTACCTGATGACATCGGGAGAGTGAGACAACCAACCTTATGTGAGCCGCCGTTAAGACCGGGACCACCGGTGAAAAGACCATAACCGTAAGCAACCTGACATACATCCTTGTTCGACCCGCCTGCGGCAACGATTGCACGTGCACAGCAGTCTTCCCATAAATCAATATCCTTCTGTGTGTAGAAAGCAACTACACGGCGTCCTGTTGTGCCTGATGTTGACTGAATACGTACACAATCATCAAGAGGCTTTGCAAGAAGACCGTAAGGATAAGCGTCGCGCAAATCTGCTTTTGTAAGAAACGGAAGCTTGTGTAAATCTTCGATTCCACCTATATCTTCAGGTTTTACGCCCTTTTCATCCATAAGATTGCGGTAGTAAGGTACATTTTCATAAACGTGCTTCACTTGCTTGACGAGCTTTTCCGATTGAAGCTTTTTCATTTCTTCAGCCGGCATTGTTTCAATTTCTTTCTGATAGAAATTTTGTGCCATTTTGAACACCCTTTCTTTTGTATGGTTTTGATTGTTTCGGAGTGTGAAAAGGGGAAAACAAAAACGCCCTCCGCATTCCGATTAAGAATACAGAGGACGAGAAATTAACTATCCCGTGGTACCACCTCAGTTCGTCACTGTTTCACAACAGCGACCTTATCAGGTACTATTATACCTTAGTTCTGTGACGGGAACTCCCGTTGCATCCTACTGAAGATTTCTCTCGTTCAGCGCACTGCTAACAGAAGGAATTCGAGAAGGACGTCCTCGTTGCCTCGCACCGACCGGCAACTCTCTTCAGATTATTTCCAACCTACTACTTTCTGATCACCGCATTTTATTGTAAACAGCGACCTATCGTTCAACTGCTTATGTTTTGGATTATATTACTTTAAATTGTAAAAGTCAATACTTTTTTCTTAAAAAATGAAATGTTATACAAAAAATCCTGCGTATAGTCAAATTTATATTAATAAAGCTGTGAAATCTGATAAAAATATACCTGCCTTATGTATAAATATCAGATCATAAGACAGGCTTCAAAATATTTTATTTTATCTGTGCTTCTACGAGGCTGCCCTGACAGTACTTCTTACGAAGAACAGGCTTTTCAATCTTACCTGTGGGGTTTCTGGGAACCTTTTCAAAAACAATTTTTCTTGGTCTCTTGTATCGGGGAAGAGCCTTACAGAATTCGTTGATCTCGTTTTCTGTGCAGCTTACTCCGTCCTTAAGCTCGATGATTGCAAGGGTCTTTTCGCCCAGACGCTCATCGGGAATACCGATAACGGCAACATCCTTGATTTTCTCGTGTTTGCGAAGCGCATCTTCAATCTGTACGGGATAGATATTTTCACCGCCTGAGATAACAACGTCCTTTTTACGGTCAACAAGATAAATGAAGCCGTCTTCATCTTCGCGGCCCATATCGCCTGTGTAAAGCCAACCGTCTTTGAGAACTTCATTTGAAGCTTCTTCGTTTTTATAGTAGCAGAGCATTACACCCGGACCCTTGACAATGAGTTCACCGATATCGCCCTGAGCAACCTCTGCTCCTTTTTCGTCAACAATCTTTGCCTCCCAGAGATAGCCGGGCTTACCGATTGCGCCGACCTTGTGGATATTTTCAACACCAAGATGTACACAGCCGGGACCGATTGATTCTGAAAGACCGTAGTTTGTGTCATATTGATGGTGGGGGAATATACGCATCCAACGCTTGATAAGGCTTGGGGGTACAGGCTGAGCGCCGATGTGCATAAGTCTCCACTGTGAAAGGAGGTAATCGTCAAGGTTGACTCTGCCGCTGTCGATTGCATCGAGCATATCCTGAGCCCAGGGTACAAGGAGCCAGACAATTGTACATTTTTCTTCTGTGATTGTACGAAGAATCCATTCAGGCTTAACACCTCTTAGCAGAACAGCCTTGCTGCCACTCAGGAGACTGCCGAACCAATGCATTTTTGCACCGGTGTGGTAAAGGGGAGGAATGCAAAGGAAAACGTCGTCCTCTGTCTGTCCGTGATGTTTCTGCTCTGTCTGGCAGGATGAAAGAAGAGCCTTGTGGTTATGTAAAATGGCCTTCGGGAAGCCGGTGGTACCTGATGAGAAATAGATAGCTGCATAATCGTCCTCCTTAAGCATAATTGGAGGTGCTTCAGAAGAGCAGTAGTTCATCATAGCGCAGCAGTCTTCACTGTAGGACGGACCGTCTTTACCAACATAAAACATAGTTTTTACATCGGGAATGTCATTTACAATTGAGTCAATTCGTTCGATGAATTCCTTGCCGAAAATGAGGACTTCACAGTCTGCGAGCTCGAGACAGTATTTGATTTCATCTCCCGAATAACGGAAGTTCATAGGTACTGCAATGCAGCCTGCCTTAAGAATGCCGAAGTAAAGGGGGAGCCATTCAAGTGAGTTCATAAGAAGGATTGCGACCTTTGTACCTCTTCTGAAGCCGCGGCTGAGAAGAAGATTCGCAAAACGGTTTGCTCTGCGGTCAAAGCTTTTCCATGTCATTTCACGGCGGTAGGGTGTACCTGCATTTGCACTTTCTATAAGACTTGCCTCTCTCCAGGTTACGGCACTGTCGCGCTCTTCAGAGGGATTAACCTCAACAAGAGCAATTTCCGGACCCTTGAAGCG
>JAZSGK010000087.1:0-2406 GCA_045532695.1 Acutalibacteraceae bacterium | reverse complement strand
GATGGGAGGTAAAATATGGAATTTGCAATTTATATCGTAGATCTCATTCTTGAGGCTGTTGAAAGAAAAGATGCACAGAATATTCTGAATGCCTTCGTTCAGATGCTTTTACAGATATTCAATTTTGTTCTCGATAAGATGGATATGAGTCCTATCGAGCTGGAAAAATAAGTTCTTAAAGAGTGATAAAAAAGACGACTCACCTCGATTATCGGGGTGAGTTTTTCTGACGAAACTTTACAAAACAAAAACACTGTATGGAAAATATGGTGCAAAAATGACCATTTTTCTATGTATTTACACGAAAAACACACTAAAATATATGTCCTAAAATTGGGTAACAACCCCATGGTTGGTGCTACTGCCAAATGTGCTGTTGCAGTTGAAGAAGCATCAAAATAAGCAAAGCTTGTTACTCGTTACACTTGTAATAATTAGATAAATAAAGGGTTTCAGGCCTTTTGATAGTCTCCTGTTCCGGTTGCGGAGCGGGAGATTTTTTTTGCAGGTCTGTTTGTAGCTGTTGATATTGACAGTATTATGCGTCTTTGGTATAATAAACCAAAGCAATAAAAAAGGTGATGATAACATGAAGAGAAGTACAATGTTTATTTCGGGTGCAGTAGGTGCTTTGGCGGCAGGGTACGGCGTATGCACTCTTATTGATGAATTGCTCTTTAATAAAAAGCTTGTTTTGCCTCAGGAAGTCGGCGCAAAGTTTTCGGGCTGCGATATGAGCCATCTGGGCGAGCTTCTTGCCAATAACCTTAAATGGGTTGAGGACTACGGCTATGAGAAGCACTATATTATGTCTGACAGAGGCGACGGTCTTGTGGGCTATCTTATGAAAGCAAAAGAACCCTCTGATATTTATGTCTTTGGTGCTCACGGTTACAGAAGCTACGGTAAAAAGGAATTCTGCGGTTTTGCGCAGTATTATCTTAGCAGAGGTATCAATATCTTCTTCCCCGACCATATTGCTTCAGGCGAGAGCGAGGGCACTCACTGCACCTTCGGCTATTATGAAAGGGAAGACTGCATGAAGTGGCTCAAGTATATGACTGACCACTTCGGTGAGGATATTAAGATTATTCTCCACGGTGTATCTATGGGCAGTGCGACGGTGTGTATGATGAGCGGCAGAAACAATCTGCCTCAGAACGTAAAATTTACCGTTGCTGACTGCGGTTTCACTACGGCTAAGGATTTATTCAAGTTTAAGATGGATGCTCTTAAAATACCGGATTTCGGCCTTTTAAAGGCGGTTAACTGTGTCCATAAGATGAACCACGGATTTGACTTCAAGGATATTGCTCCTGTAGAAAGCGTTCAGAATGCGAGAGTACCTATGCTGTTTGTACACGGCAAGGAAGACAATCTTGTGCCTTCGTATATGGCGATGGAGCTTTATGAAAGCTGCTCGACACCCAATAAGGATATTCTTATTGTTGAGGGAGCTGACCATGCTCAGGCTCATGTTGACGGTAAGCAGGCATATGAAAATAAGATCGATGAGTTTATAGAGAAGTATGTGAAATAAAAAATAAGCGCATTTTGGTTGCTTTTGGGCGTCAGCAAAAGTAACACCTGCCCGGCGAGGCAACGAAAAGGCAATAACAGAAAACCTCCACTTGAAATATAACCAAGTGGAGGCTGTTTTTTATGAATTGACTTTGCTGTGAAATAATGCATTATGCATATCCGTGGTCTTTATGTACCCAGTTGCCATCTGCAGCTCTGACGATAATCCACTTCCAACCGGTGTAAGTATAGTCCTGATTGAGTGATCCGTCGCCACCATTCGGACTGACGTAAAAGGAGGATTCAAGGACAATAACGTCTTCTTCCTTTCCGCTTTCGGTGGAGTCTGTATGAGAGTCCAGCAAATCGTCGCCGCCATAGGTGATAATTAAAAGCTTGCAGCCTTCAAATTCTTTTTTGAAGTAGTCCTTTGCCACCTCAATGGCTGTTTCTATGTCTTCTTTGCTGTGAATATCTGAAGAATATTCGGGAGTTACTGCCTCTGAAATATCACCATAGGTGTCTGAAATATTGCCGCAGGCATTCAGGCAGAAAAGCATTATAATTATAAGTAAAAGGGAAACTGTCTTTTTCATTTGAGATGCACCTCTTTTTTATATGTGAATTAATATTTTAGTGCAGTGCTATGTACCCTGCCTGAGCTATGCACTTCTGACCCTCGTCGGAAAGTATCCACTTAAGGAACTTACCGCCTGTTTTTTCCTCATCACCCTTTCGGATAACTCCGTAGTAGTTGGTGGTGAAAGGATAGCTTTCATTTCTTATATTTTCATCAGTAGGAGCGATACCGTCAATGGCAATAGTCTTGATGTTATCGTTTTTATAAAGAGTATCGATGTAGTATCTGTAGGTGTAGCCGAGACT
>JAZSGK010000210.1:0-27748 GCA_045532695.1 Acutalibacteraceae bacterium | reverse complement strand
GAAAAGCCCGGTAGCTATGAAGCACCGACTACTCTTATACTGCCCGACGGCAGATGGTGCCTTATGCTTGACTTCTTCGGCTGTGAAAAGCCTAAGATGGGTTACGTGCCCTTCGTATCGTCTAAACCCGGTGACAGCAACTTCACTATGTCGAAGGAAAGCTTCTCCTTCCCTTACGGCTTCAAGCACGGCGGTATAGTTGAGATAACCGAAGAGGAATATGAAAGACTGAGAAATCACTATAAAAACTAGGTGAAATCGAGTTTTGCAACTGTTGGTTGCGAAATTTCAAGCCTCACTTTATAGCTCTTTGCGGCTACTTATGATAAGCTTTAGTCGCAAAGAAAGGAGGAAGCAGATATGAAGCTTCATGAAAAAATTTATTCTCAAAGAAAACTCAAGGGACTCTCTCAGGAAGAGCTTGCTGAAAAGCTTGGCGTATCAAGGCAGGCTGTAAGCAAATGGGAAACAGGCGAAGCCTTGCCCGAAATCACAAAGCTCAAGAGCCTCTCAGAGGTTTTCGGAGTCACAACAGATTTTCTACTCAATGATAATGAGGATGTGTTTATGAGACAGGAGGTCAAAGCCTCAGACCCTTTTGACAAGTTTACCAATTGGATTGATACCTTGCCTTCAAAGCTGGCACCCTTTTTTAAAAGATACGGTTGGCTCGGCGGCATAGTGCTTATCGTACTTGGCATATACAGACTCGTTAATGTCTTTGCGGGTGTTGTAATGATGGATAATGTACCTATGAGTGCAACAGGTATGACAATACCGTTTCTTCTGACCTGGTTTATGAGCGGTGCTGTCGGTGTGGCGTTGATAGTTGCAGGCGTAATCATAATCAAGAAGTTCAAGCCAAAGAAAAAACCCGAATAAAACAGTCAGGGAGTCTTCAGCTCCCTGATTTTTACTTTCTGCAAGAGGTGGGCGGCTCCATGCCCGGACTGCGTCCGGACCGGCTGCTTTGGCAGCCGCCAAATCGCTCCGCGATTTAATGGAGCCGCCGGACTACCCGCCACCGCCAACTTTTAAAAAAAGAGGGGACAGACCTTCGGGTCTGTCCCTTAAGCTTTAAAATTTCTGTTCAATCCTTATCTGAAGCGGCAGAGTGATTACCGTGTCAGACACAATAGTGCCCTCTTCAAAGCACAGATAATACTGGAAAATATCCGGCTCGTAGTAGAAGTCGGCATCGTCAACAGTGACAGTGCAAAGAATATTGTTCCCGAAGTCCTCGCTGATTTCGCAGGAGACATCGGCACTTACCTTCTGAATGAGGACTGAGCCTGACATCTGATAGACATAAGCTCTTGTGCCCATAAGGTTTTCACCGAGATTGTCGCCGATTGAAATGAGCACCTGGTCAAAAAATTCATCATCGGGAATTTCTTCCACATTGTAGCTGCTGATTTTCATATAGGTCTTGCCGTCGGGAGACTTGTCGCCGTTTTTGCGGTCGGTGCTGACGAGTGTGGGCTCCTCAAAGGGCTCCGTAGTTGTCTCTTCGGTTGTGGTTTCCTCTGTTGTGGACTCTGCCGTGGTCGTTTCTGTGGTGGTTTCCTCGGTAGTCGACTCTTCCGTTGTAGTTTCTTCGGTAGTTGTTTCCTCTGTAGTAGTCTCTTCAGTTGTGGTTTCTTCAGTAGTTTCCTCAGTTGTTGTCTGTGTGGGAGGAGCAAGAGTTGTTGAGGTGTGCTCGGTGGTAGTTTTATCCTTGCCGTCGGAGCCCGATTTTACGATTAAAGCTACAATGAGAGCTAACACTATAACGAGAGCAAATACAAGGAAGTACCAACGCTTTTTAGGCTGCTCTTCTTCTGCGTTGTAATAAGGCTCTTCGTATACTTCTTCCTCGGCAATTGCTTCTTCCTGAGAATGTTCATAGGAGTCGAAGTGTATGCCGTCATCATTGGCGATTTCAAAACCTACGGCAGGAGCAGGAGCTGTATAAGAGGGTTGCTGATATGCATCAAGCTGAGAAAGCATTGCAAGGGGAGAGAAATATCTGTCCTCGGCTCTGTATGCTGTGGCCTTTGCAATTATGTTGGTTAATCTGAAGTCTGCATTTGCAGGCGAAGGGAAGGTTTCACCCCTCATACATCTTGAGAAGGACTGCTCTCTGTCTGAAAGGGAAACAGGAGCAGGATAAGGCGGCAGGAAGGGGAAACGGTTGTTGTTGAGAAGCTTATAAAGGAGCATACCGAGAGAGTAGATATCTGATGAGGTATCACGCAGATAGTTCTTATGATAAAGCTCGGGAGCAATATAAAGTGAGCCCTCGGACATATTGCTGCTGTAGTCGAAAAGGCCAAAGTCACCCAGCTTATAGTTACCCATATTGTCAACGTAAATGTTTTCGGGGGTGATGTTGTGATGAATTACGCCTTTTTCTCTGAATGCCTCTATGGCACGGCATATGTCTTTGCCTATATTCACTACATCGTTTTTGCTGACATTTTCAAAGCTCAGATAGTCACTCAGGGGACTCAGAAGCTCCATAAGCATAAGAACATAAAAGCAGGAGGCTTCTCTGACTATGGTGAAATTCTCAAGCCTTACAACATTATTATGCACCGAGAGTGAGCGCATAATGCCCATATTTTTACTTACACTCTGCTGTAAAATATCGAGATACTCGTCTACATTCTGATATTTGCCCGAGGCTATGGCGTTACTCAGCTCTCTGTCGCCTGATGGGAATTTCACAGTTTTGAGACCGAGATAGTTTTTCTCGATGCCGTCTGTTTTGTAAACCTTATAAAACTTTGAACTTTTACCTTCGGAGATTTTTGTTTCAACATACCAGGAACCGAAAAACGGCTCCATTTCTTTAAGCTTTTCTATGTTCAATCTGAAGGCTCCTTTCCTGCAAAATACAACATAATAATATCATTTCTGACCATCTAAGTCAAGACAAAGGGCCAGAGGTGGAATCTTAAGACAATTTATACGAAAACGGCGCCTCAGGTTAATATATTTTTTACACCTGAAGGTGCAAGTTGCTATTGATTTACGCCGAAAAAAGATGTAAACTATAATAGAATGCGGAATTATGTCACAGATTGTCGTATATAAGAGTCTTTAATATATAATATAAGCATAATAAGTTAAATTCAGGTGAAAAAAGTTGAAAAAAATAACTATAATTTTAATTCTGGTTGCAGTTTTGTCTGCATATCCGATTTTTAATATAGTCAGCCTTGCAAGAGGCGGTGTAACTCCCGGAGATACGGATTTATCAGAAGGCAGCAGTGTTATAGAGGCTCTGGTAGGCTTCGATGTCAAAAAAGCACAGAAGAATGTTACATCAGCAGAGGAAAAGCGTAATGAGAAGCTGGAAAAGTATAAGAGCGTAAATCAGACGTTAAAAAATCTTGACAGCGGAAAAACCACTTACAGAAAGGTGTTCAAAAACGTTTACATTGTGGGCGACTCCCTTATGAACGGTCTTGAGGCCTACAATATACTCAATTCCAATCATCTTATAACTCAGGTAAGTGCCAGCCTTTATCATCTTGACGGAAATGTCAAAAAAATTATAAAGATAAACCCGCCTGTGCTGATACTCCACTACGGTGTGAATATGATAGCGACAGATAAAAAATATCTGAGTAACTACATTGCTATGTATACGGGCATCATTGAGGAGCTTCAGGCAGCGCTGCCCGATACGAGAATAATAGTCAGCGGTATTTTCCCTGTTGACAGAGATATTGCCAGAGCAAAGCGCTTCGGCAAAATAGACGAATATAACAAAGGCCTTAAGGAAATGTGCAAAAAGCTGAAAATTGAGTATATGGACAGCTCATCTGTTTTAAAGGCACACCCCGAGTGCTACGGTAGTGACGGCATACATCTTTCAAAGGCTTTTTATGAAAAATACTGGCTGAGATTTATAATCAAAGAGATGGTGATAGTCGGATGAATAAACACAGAATTTTTGAAATAATTTGTGTTGTTTTCTTAGCGGTTTTTATTTTCTTTATGTCTACAGGTGATTCTTACAGTGACAAGACCGTCGACGAGGTTTTTGAATTTCTTCCTCAAAGTGCGGATTTCAAGGAATTTCAGAAGGCAGACAAGAATAAAATCAAAGAGGAATTCGGCTTTGATTTTGACTATGTAGACTCATTTGTCTACTATTCAAGTGACGCTGTTATGACAGTTGACGAGCTTATGATAATAAAGCTTAAGGAAAATGCCAAAGCTGATGATATTACGGAAAAAATCGAAAAACGTGTAAAGGAAAAGCAGATTCTGTTTGAAGGATATGCTCCCGAGCAGAGTGATCTTCTTAAAAATTACGCTCTTTCCTGTAAAGACGGATTCGTCTTTTACTGCGTTTCTGAGAATGCAACAGATGCAATGATACACTTTTTGGAAAGCTTAAAATAATTCAGAGGTGAAATAATGGTTTTCAGCAGTGCCGTATTTCTCTTCGTCTTTTTCCCGCTGACACTGATACTTTATTTTATGGCAGGCAGAAGCGGTGACGAAGAAAAGGATATAGCAAAGAAAAACTTAATATTGTGCCTTGCGAGTCTTATTTTCTATGCCTGGGGCGAGCCTGTTTACATAGTGCTTATGTGCCTTAGCATATTTTTCAATTTCCATCTTGGACTCGATATGGAATCACACAGAAACAGCAGCCGTAAAATGAAAGCGCTGCTGATTTTTGGCGTATGCTTCAATCTGTTTATGCTGGGCTTTTTCAAGTATGCAGGCTTCATTGTCTCCAACATAAACTCACTTTTCGGTACTGCAATCGAATTCGAAGGTTTACCGCTTCCTGTGGGTATTTCCTTCTATACCTTCCAGATTCTTTCCTATGTCATTGATGTCTATAAGGGTCAGGTGAGAGCGCAGACTAAGATTGTAAGCTTCGCCGCATATATCTCAATGTTCCCTCAGCTTATTGCAGGCCCTATTGTTCAGTACAGCGACATCGAAAAGCAGCTTAGCTACAGAACAGTTACCATAGATAATTTTTATGAGGGTATAATATATTTTATCAGAGGTCTCGGTAAAAAAGTCCTTTTTGCAAACACAATAGGTGCTGTTTACAGCGATATTATTTCTCAGGGTATCAGCGACACCTCTGTGGTAACGGCCTGGATATGTATAATCTGCTATACTCTTCAGATTTATTTTGACTTCAGCGGCTACAGTGATATGGCTGTGGGCCTTGGTAAAATGCTTGGCTTCGAGTTTGTGCAGAACTTCAACTTCCCCTATAAAGCTGTGAGCATCACCGATTTCTGGAGGAGATGGCATATAAGTCTCAGCAGCTGGTTCAGAGACTATGTATATATCCCTCTGGGCGGCAACAGAAAGGGTACCTTAAGAACAGTATTCAATATTTTTGTTGTATGGTCTCTTACGGGTATGTGGCACGGTGCTGCATGGAATTTCATCGCATGGGGTATGTTTTACGGCGTACTGCTTATACTCGAAAAGTATGTGCTTAAAAATGTCCTCGAAAGAGTACCACTCATCCTCAGACATATTGGCACACTCATAGTTGTTATGATAGGCTGGGTGTTCTTCTCGAGCGAAAATATGACTCAGGCAACAGACTTTATCGGTGCTCTTGCAGGCTTTGGCAACGGAAGCTTCATAGACTCGCAGGCTATGTATCTTTTAAGTGAGAACGCTTTCCCGATTTTTGCTATGGGCCTTAGTGCGGTCGGCGTTTTTGAAATGATATCTACACGAGAAGAGACGAGAGTATACAAGGCTCTCAAGTGTGTGGTTTATCTTGTGATTTTCATTTTGTGTATCACATTCCTTGTAAGCGAAACCTATAACCCCTTCTTATATTTCAGATTCTGATTCGGGAGGATAATAATGAATACAGACGATAAAGATATCCTCCTCGAAAACAGCGAGGAAGATGAAGAGGAGTTTTACGACTTCAGATATAACAGCCTCAAGAAAAAGGGTGCATTCATAAGTCTTATTATGATATGGTTTTTCTGCCTGGTTATTTTCGGTGTTGCAGGACTTCACATTGCTACAGATGACAGCAAGTTTTCGGAAAACGAAAACAGAGTCCTCAGCGAATTCCCGAAGCTTTCGGTTGCGACTGTTGCTGACGGCAGCTTTATGAGAGACTTTGAGACTTATCTCACAGATCAGTTCCCTTTCAGAGACGGCATAATATCCCTTAAGACTCTGGCTGACAGAATTGTCGGTAAAAATGAGGAAAACGGTGTATATATTGGCAAAGAGGGTTACCTCTTCGATTCTCAGACACCCCTCAGCCGTGAGCACATCAAGGAAATAGGCAAGGCTGTTCTTGCTTTCAAGGAAAAGCACAGCGACCTTGAAACCGCCTTTATTCTTGCCCCGAACTCAACCTATGTCTATTCGGAATATCTGCCTGAATATCTCGAACTTCCCGACCAGAGATGGCTCATAAGAGCAGTGCACAAGCAGATTGATGATGAAACAATACTCTGGCCTGCTGCTGCAAATATACTCAGGGAAAATGCCTCAGAGTCTCAGCTTTACTATAAGACAGACCACCACTGGACAACAAGGGGAGCGTACCTTCTCTTCAGGGAGCTCTGTCTCGGCTGGGAATTGGAGGAAAGCAGTAAGGCCATAGATAAAAAGTTTGAGTTTTATGAGGTTTCCAATACCTTTGAGGGCACTCTCGCCTCAACCTCAGGTGTCCACAGCACAAAGGACAGCGTAGAAATATGCCTGCCGAAAAAATCAGAGGGTACCTATGTAGTGAACTTCGAATCCTCAGGTGAAAAGACAGCCTCACTGTTTTTCAAAGATAAGCTTCAGCAGAAAAACCACTATGAGGTTTTCATGGGCGGTAATTACGATAAGGTTATCATCTCTACAGTGGCTTCATCGGGAAGATCACTTCTTCTTATCAAGGACTCCTATGCAAACTGTATGATCCCGATGCTGACCCCCTATTTCAGCAGGATAGTTGTAATTGACCCGAGATATCTCACCGACAGCCTTGACAGTATTGTCAAGGAAAACGATTTCAGTCATATGCTTTATCTTTATAATATCAATACTCTTCTTGAGGATAACTCCCTGGTACCTTGCCTCGATAGTTGAGCTTAACTTTGTTATCTACCCCCCGACGGTGCATTTCAATTGCTGTCGGGGGCATTTTTTATGTCAAAATAAAATTGTTTACAAATTTATCAACAGAATGTGAAACTGAAAATTCTTTATTGACACTACAACGAGGTAAAGCAACATTTATCGATTTTTTGACGCTTGATTTTTAGTTTATTTTAAGTTAATATATACACTGGATATTTACAAAAAATTTATATTTGCAAATATGGAGGTAATTCTAATGAAATTATGTAAGAAAACCCTGAGCGTGATTCTTACGGTACTCATGCTCGTCAGCTGTGTGAATGTTTGCTTCAGTCCCCTTGAAGCTTATGCAGCTGCGCCCACTAATGCTCAGCTCAATGCTGCATTTAATGCCATCACAAACACTACAGATCTGACAAACGGTGACGGCACACTTCTCAATGCAGCTGAATTGCTTTATCAGTGGGCAAATGCCAAAGCTGTTACAAGTGCAAACAGCATCGGAGGAAACTATGATAACCCCACATTGAGTGCAAAGGGTGACAACTCAATTGTTAATCTCAACCAGGGTGCCAAAACTGCCACAGGTAACGGATACAATGCACTTGTTGATAAGCTTTTACCCACTTCAGGTGTATGGGATGACTCAGGTTATCGCAGTACCTATAAGGCAGGCAGTTATACAGAATGGGGTCAGCCCGGCTTCAATACAGGTAAGCTTTCCTACACTGTAACGACCTCACCGACCAAATCCGTAACTGTGTCAGCTAACCTTACAAAGGTTCTTAAAACCTATGACAGCCTTGATGAGGTTCCTTCATCGATTCTTCTCAAGGTTACCTACAATTATCCCCATGCTCGCAAAGACGGCTACCGCACCAAGTATGAAAATATAAACTGGGGAGCCCGCAGAACATGGTACTGGCGTTCATACTCCTGGCACTATTTCTCAGCGAAGCCATCAAGAACTGTAAACACCGCCAATACTCAGGCTTACAAAGACCTTCACGCATTCAACGACTATTTCTTTAAAAACAACCTTGTAGATACAACAGTCAAGGATCTGTGCGAGAACTATACTGTTGCAGAGCTGCAGGCGTGTATTGATGCCGTTGATCAGAAGCCTGCTGCTATTGATAAGGCTTACGGTGCAGGTATAACCAACCACTTCTTTGACGAGGATAAATTAGCTGCCTTCAGAGCTAACTGTGTTTTCGCTCAGGAGGTTGCCAATGCAAAACCCGCTATCGTATCTCTCAACGATGCAATGGTGGCAGGGTACGATGCAAATGATCTTCCCGGTATGGAAGCTATCTATGCCGCTGAGCAGCCCAACCTCGAATTCCTTTCAGACAAGCAGGACGTTATAGCCTATGTTGCTGAAAACTACGAGGGCTATGACACATTCTCTCTTGAAGCTGCAACTGCATTTATGGATAAGCTCTTCGACGATATAGAGCTTTATAAAATCAGAGAAATCAAGACTGCTGTTGATGCTCTTCACGCTCAGTACCCCGACACTGATGCTATAGGTAAAATTGATACCGATGCCGAAGGAAATTACATAAACGACAGCTTCACTCTCTGGACTACATATGATATGATGCTCGGCTATACAACTGCTCTTGAAGGCTTTGAAGAGGAAAATGTTGCCGCTGTATTTACTGAGGGCACTGAGTATGCTTATACCTTCAGATCAGATCTTAAGTTTGAATGGGACAAGAGAGAGGCTGAGGCAGAGTATGAATCCTTCTATGCATGGTTCCTTCCCCTTATCTATAAAGATCTCACATCATATACAACTGAACAGATTATAAATTCAGGTATTCCCGCTACAACACCTAACATTCCCAACGCCACAGCAAAGAGAAATGCTTACAATACAATGTATAATAAGTATCTCGCTCTTATCGGCGAGGAGACAATGAAGCTTATCTTCGGTGACGGTGAGAATGCTCTGGGATATATTATCGATGACTATATAGCAAGACTCTATGCTGTTATTCTTGCAAGACTTACTTCTGAGGTTGATACAGCTGTCGGCTATTACAATGCCTTCGGTAAGATTACCCTTGACAACTTTATCGCTGTCAAGGAAGCAGTTGACAGAGTTGAAAGAAACATCTGGGATTTCATCAATAAGAACAATCCTTCAATTATTTCTTCAACTCTCAGAACAAACTACAACAAGTTAAGCACTCTTCTCAGTCAGTATAACAGCTTCGTTGCCGGTAACGGCCTTTCAGGCTTCACTCAGAAGCATCTCCATGACTCAAATGGCGTATTCCTTACCCGTGAGCCTGTAGAAGACGATAAGGCAAGAAGCGGAGAAGAGGATAATTACGATGTAACAGAGAAGCGTCTTCTTGATACAATTGCAAAGCTGGATGCTTTCCTTACAAGTAATGACTTTACAGAGCTTGTTGATATAGACCAGAATCCCGACAGAGACATTCTTCTCAGCGACTATATCAAGGAGACTCTCGCTCAGACCTTCTATACAGACGAAGTTGTAAATATGCTTGTCAATGCAATTTACACAGCTCTGGTAAATACTCTCGAGAGTATATTCAGAGGTCTTCCCAAAACCTACGACACAGGCATCTGGGGTATCGGTGAAGTTAATCTCAGTTATAATTCACTTGTAGAGATAATCAATAAAACCGGCCTCGGTGTCTATCCCAACCAGGTAGATGACTTTATTGCTAACGGCTACGGTACAGCGAAATCACAGCTCTCAAAGGCTTCGACCTGGAAGGCACTTCAGGATAAAAACGGCAATCTCGTTCTCAACTGGGGCATAAATGCAATAAAGCCTGAAAACTATAAGACAACTTCTGCTTATCTTACTGCAAAGAAGAATCAGTTCCTTGGCGCAATGTCAGAGGCCTTTGATGCTATTCTTCCTCTTTTGAGAGTTATCCTTGCAGACAGAGACGATATGCAGGTAATGGCAGAGAAGGTCGGCTCCGCAAGTAAGACCTATTTAGGTATCACCTTCTCACTTAACGGTGACCTTGTGCTCAATGCAGACGGCAGTGCAGGCTATTCGGATGTTATTGTACCCATTCTTGAAGCCTTCGGCTGCTCGGGTATACAGTCATACAATACTGTCAAGAATTACACAACATCAAGACAGTTTGTAAATGCTATTTTCAATCCCATCATTGATTTCTTTGAGAATAAGCTGGCTTCAGCTCCTGCAAGCACTATTGCTTCAATACTCCCGAATCTTGCTTATGCAATTCCCTTCGATAAGCTCTGGGATCTTATTGACCTTCTCAGATTCAGAATTTACTACACAGTTGATGACTCCATTCTTGGTATCAAGGTTATTGACAGAGCACCGGTGGATGTTTATCTGGACTCCTACATCACCAAGGATATTATTCCCTTTGATTTTGATGTTTCATCCTTCAGCAGCGTTCTTCACTTCCTGCTCTCCTCAATGTTCCCGGGCATTGACTTTAGTAAGCTTCCCATACTTAACTCAGGTGAATTTGTAAGACTCGCAAAGCTCAATACAAATGCTTCAACCCTTCGCCATTCAGGCAAGAGAACAAATCTTGAGGCTGACAAGGCAGATGTATTTATGGCATTTATGAGATACCTCACCTCATGCCTTTCAGACGAGGCTTTAGTTGAAGAGCTTCTCAATGCGTTTATGCCGACAAAGGACGGCTCAAGCCCCCTTACTCCCGAGGTAAAGCAGATTATTTCCAATGTTACTGCTGATCCCGATATGGCAATTGCCGCTATTATCGAGCTTCTCAATCAGAAAGAGTACGGCCTCGAAGAGTATAAGTGGTACGACGGCACCTACGGCGGCACAGTTGAGGGTATCACACCTGCGGCTATGGTATATCTGAGCCACACTAACGATTGGGATAAGGAAACCGCTGACTATGTTGACGAGAATATCAACGAAATAGTTGATATGGTTCTCGCGGCGGCAAACAGCGATATAGATATCGGCAAACAGCTCACAGCCTTTATCAACTCGATTTTCACCAACGAAACCCTTACAGGTATCGCAAAGAGCCTTGGAGGTCTTACAGCCTTCCCTGAAAAGGTAATCGGAATAATATACGATGAGCTCGGCATAGATCTTACTCTCTTTGAGCAGTATAAGGATCTTCCTGCAGACTATAACTGGGGCTTTAATGACGGCGACCGTGACAGCTTCATCGACGCTATTCTCGGCGTACTCGCACCCCTTGAGCCTATTTACGGCTTCCTGCTCGCTGACGAGAATCTCACACTCTTTGAGGATATCAAGGGTAAAGACATCGTAACCTTCTACGGAAATAACGGCTATGATACAACATTTATTCCCTTGTTCGAGGCTCTTGACTGCGAAGTTATGTCATACGAGGAATTCAAGAAGGTGCCCAGAGCTGATATGTTCAGAGTTGTTATCGAAGCTCTGACCGCTAAGCTCGACGAAATCGGTGAGGACCCCATCAACGAAATTCTCGATATTCTTCCCGGTATTTTCTACTATGCATCAAGTGATGCTCTTACAGTAGCGGCAAGAAATCTTCTTCACCCCGTATATGTAATTCTCGATACAATGAGACCTCTCTATGATATCGACCTCAATTCACTTCTCAATCTCAGCTCACTTGACATCGACCTTAACAATCTCGGTCTTGACTTCTTACTGGGCTATCTTGAAAAGCTTTCAGGTCTCGACCTTGAGGGCGCAGACACAATAATCTATGATGTATGCAAGGTAATCGGTGTTGATTATACATCGCAGAGCACATTTGTAGGCGAGGGCAGAAAGGGCGTTTACACAGAGGGCGTATTTGACAGAGCTGATATGATTACAGTTGTTGTCAGCCTTCTCCTTGAGCTTCTCGAAAAAGAGGGCAATGCAGAAGCCTTTGATTCAATTATCGGTGCAGACAATTTTGCAGCGGCACTCCTTTCATTCTTCAATGGTATTGATCCCGAAACCAAGGAAATCAACTGGATGTACTATTTCGGTGAGGACCACGATTTCACAGATTATGACTTTGAAACAGGTATCGACATTGTACCCACTACTCACAGCCTTGACTATACCAACAACTGGACAGAGGAAACTGCAGAGTATGTAAACAACAATCTCGAATTCGTTGTAAATACAGTTGTCAGCACCTTAGACAGCAACTACAGTGACCTCACATCACTTATAAACGACAAATTCAATCTTTACACAACAGAAAATGTTCAGGCTGTAGCTGATCTTGTAAAGAAGCTCTTTGCAAATCTCGATGAAAGTCTCATCAGAACAGCCAAGGTTGCTCTTGATATAGATCTTGAGGCACTCAATAACTATACTGCTCCCGATGGCATTGATACGCCGGAAGAGTTTGCTGAGGCACTTTCAGATATTCTTGATACAGTACCCGGCTTTGTAAACTGGCTCTTATTCGCTGACGATTTCAGCTTCTTCACAGGCACTGAAAAAGACGAGAACGGCGAATATATCTACAATGATATTATTTCCATCAAGGGTGCTGAAGGCTATAAGCAGGGTATCGTACCCGTACTCGAAGCTCTCGGATGTGAGAATATCCCCGACGGCTCAGAAGAAAACTTTGCAGAGCTTATGTTTATGTCATTCTTCGCTAGACTCGATGACATTCTCTCAGATCCTCTCAATAAGGCTCTCGAAATTCTTCCCAATGTAGTTTACTTCCTCAATGCAGACGGTCTTACAGTAAGTGTATATAATCTTCTGAGTGCTCTTGACGCTCTCGGTAAGTCACTTGAAAATATCGGTGCAGGCTTCGACATCAATACTCTCTTCGGTACTGATATTTCAAAGCTTTCACTCAGCGACCTCGTCGGCTTTATCGAAAACGCAACAAAGCTCGATCTTACACCTGTAAAGGTTGTCTTCAGCGGTATTTGTGTAGGTACCATCAAGACATATCCCTCACTCAGCGGCGAATATGCATACAAGATGACCTATACCGAAGAGTCTGACAGAAAGGATATGATTACTCTTATCCTTACAGCCCTTGTTCAGGTTATAAACGTTCAGAATAATGCAGATATATTCAGAGATCTCATAGGCGAAGAGGAATACACTGTAATTCTTAACCTTCTCAACCTCAAGGAATTTGAGATGAAGGAAATAGACTATCTCTGGAAAGAGCATGCAAATACAGATAAGACCTTCTCAGCTCTTGAAACTTCAGTGCTTTATGCAGGTCACGAATACGGCCCTCTTTATACTGAGGAAATGGCTCAGCATATAGCTGACAATATCCAGGTATTCATCGACAATATCATCTATCTTTTAGGCATCGAAGTAAATGAAACAAGAGTCGACAGCTTGGAAGATATTCTCAATACATATGTAAACGGTTCACTTTATAACAGCAAGAACGCTGAAAAGATTCTCGAAGCAGTCAGAAATCTTGCTGCAGAGGTTGAGAAGATTGAACACAGCGATCACATCAAGGCTGTTATCAGGACTTCTCTCGGCGTTGACCTTGATGCATGGGATAACTACACAGTACCCTCATTCGAAGATGACAGAGAGCTCTTCACAAAGACTGTTTGTGAAATCCTCGCTCCTGTTTATCCCTTGCTTTCATGGGCACTTTGCAATGAAGACATCTCATTCTTCATCAATCCCGACGGTAAGGACGTTGTAAATCTTCTCGGTGCTGAGGGCTACGCTTACGGCGTTATTCCCCTTTTAGAGGCTCTTGAATGCAAGAATATCCTCACACCTGAGGAATATTATCAGGCTGCAGAAAACGATGAAAATGCAATCGTAACAGCAATACTCAACCCGCTCTTTGATAAGCTTGATGCTATTATGGCAGCACCTGCAGATGAAATTCTCGAGATGCTTCCCAACATCATTTACTTCATTAACTCAGGCGGACTTGATACCTGCTTCAAGAATGCACTTCATGCTGTATACGGCATACTCGATGCAATTGAGCCTCTTGTAGAGGTTGATCTCTATGAGCTTATCAATGTAAGACTTGACGAAATCACCTTTGAATCGCTCTTTGAATATGCTCTTGAGCTTATTGCAGAAAATACAGGCTATGAGCTTACCGCTATTGACGGTAACGCATTCCTTGAGCTTACAGTAGGTAAGCTTGTAACCTATGAGTCAGCAAACGGCGAAACTCTTTACAAGATGGTATATCAGTCCGAAACCGCAAAGGGAGAAATGGTGACAATCCTTCTCAGACTCCTTGTTACATTCCTTGTTACAGAGGATAACAGAGAGGTTGTAATCTCAATCCTCAAGGATTACTGCGGAATGGATGCAGAGGCTGAAAAATACATCAGAGCTGTACTTAACCTTATTGCAGAATGTGCTGTTGAAACACGTCTGGGTATGGATAAGGCACTTGCTGATATTTACTATATCTTCTACAGCACCGATATAGTAGCAGGCGAAACAGCAGACGGACTCAAGGATGTAAACAAGAAGTGGCAGAAGATTCTCAAGAAGCTCGGCAAGTCCGACAATCCCGAAGAATCAAGCATCGGCAATGTGCTTGCTGATATTCTCGACCACGAAATCTTCGAAGATATCATTGACGCCGATGAGGGAATTGCACCTAACGGTTTTGTCAAGTTCTTCGCTAAGATAAAAACTCTCTTTGACAGACTCGTTGAGTTCTTCAAAAAGTTATTCGCTTAATAATTAAAAGAAGGCTTCCTCGCGAAGCCTTCTTTCTTTGTGTGATTGACAAGGTGAAAAAATGCTGATAAAATGAAACTGAAAAAAATACAAAAGGTGATTGATATGAAGAAAGCTTTAGCCCTGATTATTTCAGTGATTATGATTTTAAGTACCGTGCCCCTCGGTGTATGGGTATCGGCTGAGACGGAATTTTCCGTAACAGCTCTCAGAATAAATTATGAAGAAGAGCCTGTACTTGCCGATGGAGAGAATATAAGCTTTTCCTGGCAGATGCTCTCAGACAAGACAGGAGCAAAGCAGACCGCTTATGCGCTTAAGGTTTATTCTTATGACAAGGTGAATAACAAGACAGGGGAACTCTTGTCAGACAGCGGAAAGATTCAGAGCGACAAATCGGTAGGTGTCAGATGTGAATTGAAGTTCTCTCCGAATGAAAAATATGCCTGGTGTGTTACTGTGTGGAACGAAGATGATTTTGCTGTAACCTCTGATACGGCATATTTTGAAACTGCGCCTGAAAATGATTTGTTTGAAGGTGTGAATTGGATAAGCGGAAATGATAACACCTCAGTTTTAAGGGGCGAGTTCACGGCCGAAAAAGAGATAGCTTACGCTAAGGTCTTTGCTTCCTCAATAGGTGTATTTGACCTGTTTATAAACGGACAGCGTGTGGGTAAGACAACCGATGATGGAACATTTTACGATGAAATGAAGCCAGGCTGGAGCGACTACACAAAGAGAATTCTTTACTATGCTTATGATATCACACCTTACCTTGAAGGAAACTCCGCAAACGGATTTTCTGCAATGCTGGCAGACGGTTGGGCTCTCGGAAAAATCTCAAAAGGGCATTACGGCTTTTCGAAGACTGCCTTTACTATGAAGACTCACATTATCTATACCGACGGTACCGATGAATGGTTTACAACATCTTCAGACTGGAAATACAGCGATGACAGCGCCGTAACAGAAAGCGACATATATGACGGTGAGGTTTATAATGCAAATCTCTATGACGGTTCCGAGGTTTCAGAAGCGGATTTTGACGCTTCAGGTTGGGAAAACGCCGATGACAGCATATCCTACAGCGGTGAAATAACTCCTCACACAGGCTCAGGCCCAAGGGTGCGTGAGGATCTCGAAAGAGGTGCTCAGAAGGTTACCGTTTATGAGGGTACCAGGGATAACGGCAGCGACTTCGGAGAAATTGATATTCTCAGTGAAACAGAGGGCTTCAGCGAATTTACCCTTAGAAAGGGTCAGACGGCAATCTTTGATTTAGGACAGAATATTACCGGCTGGCAGAAAATCAGCCTTGCGGCCGAGAAAGATACCGAAATCCTTTTTGACTATGCGGAAATGCTCAATGACAGCGGCCTGCTCTCAAGAAAAAATGACGGTCCGAAGGGCTCACTGTATACGGAGAATTATCGCAGTGCCAAGGCTGACGGAAAATATATTGCCGACGGAAACGGTATAGAAACCTGCTATGGAAGATTTACTTTTTACGGCTTCAGATATGTGTCGGTTACTGCCGATAAGGATATAAGAATTACGGATTTTAAGGGTCAGGTAGTGTCTTCTGTTGAAAAGGAAACAGGTACTGTTGAAACCTCTGATGAGAGCATAAACAAGCTTTTTTCAAATATACTCTGGAGCCAGAGAGGCAATTACCTGAGCATTCCTACAGACTGCCCTCAGAGAGACGAAAAGCTCGGTTGGACAGGCGATGCACAGATTTTCATAGGTGCGGCTTCCTATAATGCAGACATAAAAACATTTATGGATAAATGGCTTAAGGATTTGCGTGACAGTCAGGGCACTGACGGACGCTATACGGATATAGTGCCCTATATTCCCATTGTAGGTAAAGGCAATGCCGCCTGGGGTGATGCGGGTATAATAATACCTTACTACATATATCTTATGTACGGGGACACCGCTGTCATCGAGGAAATGTATGACTCAATGGAAAAGTATATGGCTCATCTTGCAACGAGAGGATACAAGGGTGCAAATGTTACTTATGGCGACTGGCTTTCATATGAAGACAACAGTATCCCCGTAAGAGAGCTTATAGCTTCGGCTTATTATGCATATGATGTGACTCTTATGGCTGAAATGTGCGATGCGACAGGCAGAGGCAGCAGAGCTCAGCACTACAGAAATCTCTATAAAAATATAAAAAAATACTTCAGAGATACTTTTATGGAAAAAGGAGACCTGAAGGCTTCTTTCCGCACTCAAACCTGCTATCTGATGGCTTTGAAAACAGAAATGTTTGAGGGAGAGGAAGAGAGATTTAAAATGCTTTACTCTCTTTGCAACAGTATTGTCGCAAAGGGCAACAAGCTTGCAACGGGCTTTGTAGGTACAGCTGATATCAACGAGATACTTACAGATTACGGCAAGAGTAATTTAGCCTATACCCTGATTCTTCAGCGTGAAAATCCCTCGTGGCTTTGCAGTGTAGACCAGGGAGCTACTACAGTATGGGAAAGATGGAATTCATATACTGTAGAAAACGGCTTCTATGAGCCTTCTATGAATTCATACAATCACTATTCATACGGTGCAGTTGCTGAGTGGATGTACAGTGATATGCTCGGTATCAATGCCGATGAAAATGCCCCGGGCTTCAGAAATGTAATTTTCCGTTTTAACCCGGATATGAGACAAAACAGTGAAATACCTTCCAACGAAAAGCTTATGACCTATGCTTCGGGAGAGTATGAAGGAGTTTACGGCAAAATAAAATCCTCATGGAAAAACACAGGCAACGGCTTTAAGTATAAAATTACGGTCCCTGCCAACAGCACGGCGACAGTGTATATACCCGTTAGTCACAGTGATGTGTATTTCGGCTCCGTAAAGGCAACAACTGCAGCTCAGAGCTCAGAGGGTGTTACATATCTCGGTACAAAAAACGGCTTCGCTGAGTTTAAAACCCTGTCGGGCACATTCACCTTTGAAACAACAAAGAAACCCGGTGTGTCCCACAGCTTTATCAAGAAAACTTTCCCGGCCACCTGCTTGGAAGAAGGCTTTACAGTTTATGAGTGTGAGTGCACATATGGCTATTACGGTCAGAAGCTCGGAATCACAAATCATAACGATTCAGATAAAAACGGCAAATGTGATGTTTGCTCCGTTATTACCGACAAGACAATGTTCTGCGACCACATATGCCACAAAAAAGGCATATCGGGATTTTTCTGGAAAATAATGCAGTTTTTCTGGAAACTCTTCAAAACAAATCCCATATGTGAATGCGGAGCAAGACATTACTGATATAATCTGAAAAATCCTTTCCGCCTGTCTGCTTAATTGCAGATGGGCGGTTCTTTTTACTTTAAGGGACAGACTTCTTGACAGTGGGGGATTTTCGTAATAGAATATAGCTAATAAATTTATAGGAGCTTTCTTATGGAAAAATATCTTATCAATCCCAATCAGAAAATCAGCAAAATCAATAAGGATATATACGGACATTTCAGTGAGCACTTAGGCAGATGCATCTACGAGGGCCTTTATGTAGGCGAGGACTCACCGATACCCAATGAAAACGGTATGAGAAAAGATGTTGTGGGTGCCCTCAGGGAAATGGGTATCCCTGTGCTTCGTTGGCCGGGCGGCTGTTTCGCTGACGAATATCACTGGAAAGACGGTATCGGCCCTAAAGAAGGCAGAAAAAAGATGATAAACACCCATTGGGGCGGTGTAGTTGAGGATAACAGCTTCGGTACTCATGAGTTTTTTGAACTCTGCCGTCAGCTCGGCTGTGAGGCTTATGTAAACGGCAATCTTGGCTCGGGCACTGTGCAGGAAATGAGCGAATGGGTCGAATATATGACTTTTGACGGAGTTTCTCCTATGGCTGACCTTCGCAAGGCCAACGGCCGCGAAAAGCCCTGGAAGGTGAAATATTTCGGTGTAGGCAACGAAAACTGGGGCTGTGGCGGACACTTCCTGCCTGAGGACTATGCCCAGAGCTATATGAGATACAACACCTATGTCCGTGACTATGACAGTAAAAATCATATTTACAGAGTTGCCTGCGGTCCCAACGCCGAGGACTATCACTGGACAGACAGAATAATGTGGAGAGCCCACCATAAAATAGACGGACTTTCTCTTCACTACTATACTGATATATGGGACAGCGAAACAAGGACAAAGAAGTCTGCGACGGATTTCACCGAAAAACAGTACTACGGAATTCTTGCTCAGGCCTATAAAATTGATGAAATTATCACACGTCATATCGAGATAATGAATAAGTATGACCCGAAGCACAGAGTAGACCTTATTGTCGACGAGTGGGGCACCTGGTATGATGTTGAGCCCGGAACAAATCCCGGCTTCCTTTATCAGCAGAATACAATGAGAGACGCTATTGTAGCAGGTCTTACTCTCAATATTTTCAACAAGCACTCAGACAGAATCAGAATGGCAAATATTGCACAAACTGTCAACGTACTTCAGGCAGTTGCCCTTACTGACGGTGAAAAGATGGTGCTCACTCCCACATACTATGTTTTCAGAATGTTCAGGGAGCACCAGGAAAATACACTTCTCGGCTCATTTATCACAACAGAAACAGGCACTGTAGATTCAAAGAAGCACCCCGGCGACGAGGGCAATCTCAGACTTCCTCAGCTTATTGAGTCAGCTTCCATCGATGAAAACGGTGTAATATACTCAACAATCGTCAACACCTCTGCAAAGAAACCGGCTAAAATCAAGTGCCAGATTGCAGACACAAAAATAAAGAGCATCAGAGCTGAAATTCTCACAGGTGACATACACGGTAAAAACGATTTCGATAACGGCGACAATATAAAAACCGTAGAGTTTACCAACTTCAGAAAGCTTTCAGACGGCTTCTATGCAACTCTTCCTGCCTGCTCGGTTGTGAAGTTTGTGATTGAATAATATGGAAGAATGTAAAAGATGTCTTCTTCATGAGGCGGCAGAGGAGGATACTCTGAAAAGTATAAAGGAGCGTATTGACAAGCTTTCAGACAAGGAAAAAGTCAGTGCAGAGCTCTATGAGCACCGCCTCAGCGAATGCAAAAACTGTGACAACCTTATTTCGGGGGTATGTATGAAATGCGGCTGCTATGTGGAATTCAGAGCCGCATTCAAAAAGCAGAATTGTCCTGATGTGAAAAACAGAAAATGGTAAAGAATTGACGGTATTGATTTATGAAAGAAACAGTTATACAGTTTGGCGAAGGAAGTTTTCTCAGAGGCTTCTTTGATTATTTCCTTGACTCGATGAATAAAAAAGGACTCTATGACGGAAAAGCTGTTGTTGTTCAGCCCAGAGCAGGCGGAAAATGTGACTTGCTCAGGGAACAGGACTGTAAATATAATCTTTATCTCCGTGGTATAGAAAACGGCGAGGTGAAAAGTGAACATCATTTTATTGAGTCAATTTCAGGGTGTGTTGACCCGTATAAAAGCTTTGATGAGTATCTCTCTCTTGCTGACAATGAAAACTTCAGGTTTGTTGTTTCCAACACAACCGAGGCAGGAATCGTTTTTGACGAAAACTGCCGTTTTGATGACAGACCTTGCAAGTCATTTCCCGGCAAGTTGACACAGCTTCTTTACCGCAGATATAAAAACAGTATGGGTGGCTTTGTTTTTCTGCCCTGCGAGCTTATTGACAGTAACGGCGACGAGCTGAAAAAGTGCATTCTCAGATATGCTGAGCTCTGGAATTTGGAAGAAGCCTTTATAAACTGGATTGAAAATGAAAACACCTTTTTGAACACTCTCGTTGACCGCATAGTTACGGGGTACCCTGCCGATGAAACTGCCGCACTTCACCCTGAGGACAGATTTATTGATACAGGTGAGCTTTTTCATCTGTGGGTAATTGAGGGCGATTTCGAAAGGGAGCTCCCACTCAGAAGGGCAGGCTTCAATGTCATATGGACTGATGATGCCAGGCCATATAAAAAAATCAAGGTGAGAATACTCAACGGTGCCCATACGTCTGTTGTTGCGGGAGCACTTCTTTCGGGGCTTGAAACCGTAGGCGAGTGTATGAGCGATGAAACAGTGTCGGCGTATCTTGTCAGATGTGTGAATGAGGAAATTCTGCCTGCCATCGGTGATAATGAAGACAGCAGAAAGTTTATGAATGATGTTTTTGAGCGATTCCGCAATCCTTTTATAAAGCATCAGCTAAGATCAATTTCTCTTAACTGTGTAAGTAAATTTTCAGTGCGTGTTCTGCCGACAATTCTCGATTATAAAGAAAAATACGGTGCCTGCCCGAAGCTTCTTTCTTTTTCACTTGCCACGCTTATATGCTTTTATAAATGGGATAAGCCTGATGACGCTCAGGAAACGGCAGAAAAAATGAAAAAGGGCACTGTTTACGATATTCTCTCAGATAAAGCCCTGTGGCAGACAGATATATCCGATATGACAGAGCTCATTGAAAGCTACTGCGGAAAAATCAGGGAGCTCGGTGCAAAGGAAGCGATCAGATGGATACTTACAGAATAAACGAAAAAGACAATGTATGTGTAAATCTTGAAACAGGTCACAAGCTTGCCCTTTGTGATATAAACGAGGGCGAAGACATAATAAAATACGGCTTTCCTATAGGCGCCGCAACAAAAAATATCGCTGAGGGTGAAAGCGTACACTCACACAATATGAAAACAAAGCTGGGGGATATTCTCTCTTATGAGTATAAGCCGGAATACGAAGAGCTTACACCTGCAGAGCCATTTGAGATAGAGGTCTTCCTGAGAGAAAACGGTGATATCGGCATAAGAAATGATATATGGATAGTGCCGACTGTAGGCTGTGTAAACGGTATCGCCGGGAGTATTGCCCGTAAAACGGGTGCTATAGCTTTTTCTCATCCTTACGGCTGCAGTCAGCTCGGCGGTGATATGGAAACCACGCAGCTCATACTTAAAGGTCTTATCAGTCACCCGAATGCAGGTGGTGTGCTTGTGCTGGGTCTCGGCTGTGAAAGCAACAATATAGCCGAAATGAAAAAAGTCCTCGGCTCATGGAATGAGGAGAGAATAAGATTTCTCAGTGTCCAGGACTGCGAAGATGAAATGGCCTGCGCAGTTGAAATTATAGAAGAGCTGAAGACTGTTTCAGGCAGGGATAAAAGGCAGAAGGTCCCCGTATCAAGGCTTAAGGTGGGACTCAAATGCGGTGGCTCAGACGGATTTTCGGGAATTACAGCCAATGCGGTTGTCGGCAGAGTTACGGATATGCTTTGTGCTATGGGCGGTACCTGTGTGCTTACGGAGGTGCCCGAAACGTTCGGTGCAGAGACAGTGCTCTTCAAACGGTGTGTAAGTGAAGATGTTTTCGGCAGAAGTGTAAAGCTGATAAATGACTTCAAGGGGTACTTTACTTCACACAACCAGCCTGTTTCAGAGAATCCCTCACCGGGAAACAAAGAGGGCGGAATAACAACCCTCGAGGAAAAATCCCTGGGCTGTATACAAAAGGGCGGTATAGCACCTGTTACCGATGTGCTCACATACGGCGACAAGGCAGCGACTCCGGGACTCAATCTGTTGAACGGCCCGGGTAACGATATAGTTTCGGTAACAAATCTTGCTTCTGTAGGCTGTCACCTTATTCTTTTTACTACGGGCAGAGGCACACCACTCGGCGGTGCAGTGCCGACAGTCAAGATAGCATCAAATAATGCCATTGCGGAAAAGAAACCTCATTGGATTGACTTTTCGGCATACGGCTTTGAAAAGGATAAAATAGCTAAGGCGCTTCTTCAGCTGATAAAAGAAGTAGCCGACGGAAAAGAAACAAAAAACGAAATAAACTCCTCAAGAGAAATTGCGATTTTCAAAGACGGAGTCACACTGTAACAAAAGAAGGCATCGGGGAATTCCCTGATGCCTTTTACTCTTTTATTTTTGTCAGATTTTCTTTAAAATTACTATCTTAGACTGAAGGGTGCCGCCCATTTCGAAATCGAGACCCACATTCATAAGATATGAGCCCGAGAATGTGACTTCCTTGTCCTCATACTCGAATTTATACTGTGCATTTTCATCGAGACCGTCAAGACAAATGTGATAGAATTTGGTATTGAAGAAGCTGTTGACGCTTCTGCAAAGGAAGAGCACGCTCTGCGCATCGTCTACATACTGTGTTGCGTAAATGTTGTCCTGACTGAAGTTCGCAAGACGGTAGAAGGAGCCGAACTGAACGGTGTTTCTTATCTCCTTATACATTGCGATATACTTTCTGTGGATTTCAAGCTCCTCTTCGCTGTATTTGAGAAGGTTGCCGCCGATGGAAAGTGAGCCCTGCATTGTAACGTTGAAACGGAAGTCCCAATCCTTTGGTCTTGAGCCTCTGTTGGTGTCTGTGACCCATGCACGCATACACTTGATGGGATAAAGAAGTGAGAAGCCATGCTGGATTTCCAGTCTGTCAACGGGGTCGGTGTTGTCAGAAGTCCATACCATATCGAAGTGTGACAGTGAGCCAAGATCCACTCTGCCGCCGCCCGAAGCACAGCACTCAATCTGCAGGTCAGGGTGCTTTGCCTTAAGTCTGTCAGCAATATCATAAACTGCCTTTACGTGTCTGTACCAGAGCTCCTGAGGATTCTCGAGATTCTCTGCGCCTGTTTCCGAATAAGCTCTGTTCATATCCCACTTGATATAGCTGATATCATATTCACAGAGCATATCGTCCATTACCTTGAAGACGTACTCTTTTACCTCGTCTCTTGTGAGGTTGAGAACAAGCTGCTGACGAAGAAGAGAAGCTTCTCTTGTATCATAGTGATATGCCCATTCCGGGTGAGTACGGAATAAGTCGGAGTCCGGGTTTACCATTTCGGGCTCAAACCAAAGACCGAAACGCATACCCAAGGATTTTACCTTATCAATAAGAGGCTTGAGGCCCTCGGGGAATTTATCCTTATTTACATACCAGTCGCCGAGACCTGCCCAGTCATCTTTTCTCTGACCGAACCAGCCGTCATCCATAACGAAAAGTTCACAGCCGATATCTGCTGCCATCTGAGCAAGCTTCTGCTGACCCTCTGAGCTGACATCAAACCAGGTTGCCTCCCAGCTGTTATAGAGAACGGGGAGAGGCTCTTTTCTGTATCTTTCGGGGAGAATATACTCTGTTGCGAAGGAATTCATCTTGTTGCTCATTGCACCGAAACCCTTGGCGTATCCGCAGAAAACTGAGGGGGCGATAAATTCTTCGCCTGCGTGAAGATTATATGAAAAGTCGAAATCGTTGATGCCGATAACTGCTCTTGTTCTGCCTGCGAAGTCGCGTGAAATCTCTGTTTTGAAGTTGCCTGTCCATGCAAGAGCGCCGAAGAAAACGTCACCCTGCTTTTCGTCTGCATTCTGAGAAAGGATAAACATAGGATTCACTGTGTGGTTACTGCCACCCTTACGGCTGTCATAGCTGAGAACACCGTTTTTAACCTCAGTGTTTTCCATACGGAACTCTGCTAACCATGAGCCGTTGAAGTTGGTTGAGGTATAGGGTCTGAGTGAGGGAAGATTGAATTCACCTGAGGCAACCTTATGAAGAACAACAAGGGAGTCAGAATTATTCTTGATTTTAGTATATCTTTCGATGATGTCGGTGTTTTCCCTGAGCTTATAGCAAAGAGTGACCTCAAGGTCATAGGGCTTATCCTCAAGTATAATCTCAAGAAGAAAAGCATCACCGTCTTCACGAACGTTGAAGTCCTTATACTTGAGTACCGCTTCTCTGCAGCCGTCGGGATATGTAACAACTAAAGCAGGTGTTCTGTAAGTCTTACCGCCATAGGGAATGTATTCGGTCTTGGATAAGTCTCTTGCGGAGTGATTGGAGTTAATGTCCCAGGGTTTGAAAACAGGAACATAGTCCTCGTCCTTGCAGGGCTTACCCCAATGAAGATGGCTGAGAGTTCCCTCACAGTCAACTGCCATTACATAGTGTGTGTTTTCTGTTTCGAGTATAAATACTCCGTCTCTTTCTAAGATTTTCATAATATGCCTCCTTATATAAGATTATTGATTTTAAAGCTTTTCAATGCGGAATTCAAAGTGTGCATTATCCTCATACCACAAGGGAAAGTTGGTGCCCCAGACGTTATTGTAAAGCACATAAGTGAGTCCGTCTTTTTCTATATCTTCATATTTGTTGTCAAACTGCAGGATTTTGCCCTTACCTGCCGACACAATAGGGGAGTGAAGATTGTGAATTCTGTAGCTGTCCTTTATCTGCACGCTTTCAACTACGTTGAGGTTTCTGCCACCCATGGAAGCTATATCCGACGGGTCAACAAGTGTGCCGATTTTATTGTATTTCACATCACCGCAGGGGAAGAGGTGGAAATAAATTGCCTCAGTAATACGGTTTGCATCTTTGCCGTACCAGGATAAATCCATGCCGAGTCCTTTTTCGGTGAGAGTATATTTAATCTGAATGAGTTTCGGTGCACCAAGCTCGTCGCAGAGCTTTTTGTCGCACCTGAGATTGACGGTAATACTGTTTTCCTCTTCACAATAAGAAACACATTCGGCAGAGTATTCAAATCTGCCTGCCGGGAATTTGCCGTCGGTGAATTTAAGTGAGGGCCTTGCAAAGTCACCGATGCACCATTTGAAGGTTTCCTTCAGGTCTCTCGTGTAATGGGAGAGCCAGTATTTATAATCATCATTGGTGAATGAAAAATAGTCAACTGCCGACTCATCATTATCTCGGATAATTACATCGTTTCCGAAGCTGAGAGAGCCTACACCGCCCTTTGAGTTAAGACTGAATTTCCAATTACCGCACAGGAGCTCAGTTTGTGAGCTGCGATTTTTAATTTCAGCAGGGGAGTCGGGAATAAGTCTTGAGAGGGCTTTTTCCGCCTCGGCTTTATGTACACTGCCTAGCTTGGAAAGTGCCAGATCAATATACTCCCTCTGCTCCTTCCAGCTTTTTTCAATAACGCTGTAATATCCCTGCTTTCTTCTGCCGTCAAGTCTGCCCGTAAGAGGCATAATGCTCTGAGGAAAGTCTCTGAATGGGTGGCGGATTTTAACTTTATCCGCCTTTCTCGCTTTTATGAATTCCTTTTTGAGATAGTGCTCATAATCGGAAAAATAAATCTTAGAGTCCATACCGCAGGTGTGCTCGGCTATGCAGAGAAGAGCATCGGAAAAGCCTGTATATTCATCACTGCCTTTGAGCATACTGCCGTCACCGAGCCATTTTCTCTTGAGTGCCATAAGCTCTCTGAGAGAAGCTGACTTATATGGGTCGGTAGCACTGCCGTGAATCCAGGTGTCCCCGATTTCGCATTCCAATACCGGGAGCTCATCTTTTTTTGCCCATATTGCCTCGGCATATTCGTCGAGAGTGCCTGCTGTGACCTCATAGCCGGGATATTCTTTTCTTATGGCATCGATTTTCTCAAGTACCTTTTCAGGTGATGGAGCACCGTGGTTATCGAGAGTATGATCGAAATAGAGAATTTCATCTACAAGGTTACTTTTGAAAGCACCGCCGTATGCCCCGGAATAGATAACAACTATCTCATGGCCGTCGCACTTCCACAAGAAGCATTCGGGCACCTCGGGAAGAGAGGAAGCTCCGTTTACGCCGATGTGTAAAAGCTTGATTCCGTGCTCAGCAAGAGGCTTGATTATACCTTTAGTGTGTCCGGGCACATCGGTCATCTTTGCTGCGACAGTTTTTCTGCCTCTGATTTTATCGATCTCATCAACAACAGAAAGTCCGTAGTCGAGAGTGTCGCAGTCAAGAAGCTCACTGTGAAGAGTAAAAGGCATAGCGTGGGGAGCAATGTCACCACTTGCGAGAGCCTTTCTGAGACTTTCCTTGCCCTTTTCATCGGAATAGAGCAGGGCCTCCTTTAGTATCCACGAGCCTGTTGTCCAGATGAAGTTTTTATTGTTTTTGTCGTTTACCTGCTCGGCTAAATTTATCGCTTCGGGAATAAACCTGTTAATATACTGCATTCTGATATTTTCAGCGTAGTCCGTAAAGCCCAGATCGAGATGAGTTTTCGAAACAACGATAACCTTTTTCATAAAGCCTCCTGCATAGTGTATTTGTAATTAGTATACCATTTAAAGGGGGAGACTTCAAGTGATTTATTGCATAAGAGAAGAATGAATAAATTATGCAAAATGCTTGAATATTCGTACTTATTATGTTATCCTGAAAATATAATTTCAAAAGGAAGTGACATATTATGTCAAAAGTAAAAAAAGTTTTATTAATTGCAGTTTTAGTTGTTGCAATTATTGCGGCAGCGGTAGCGGGTCTCAACGTCCTGTCGGTAAATAAGCTTCTTGACCAGGGCGAGTCCTACGGTAAGATTGAATTTGAAAATCAGCTCACTCCCCAAAAGGACGAAAACGGAAACTGGTACTTTATAACTGACGGCGACTTCAGGGTAATGCATCTTACGGATATTCATATCGGCGGCGGTTTTCTTTCAAAGGAAGTTGACCGCAAGGCACTCAACGCAGTTGCAACTATGGTAATAAAAGAAAAGCCCGACCTTGTTATTGCCTCAGGCGATATCGCTTTCCCTGTGCCCTATGACGCAGGTACCTTCAACAACTACAGCGGTGCTAAGGCTTTTGCTAACCTTATGGAAAGTCTCGGCGTTTACTGGGACGTTACCTTCGGTAACCATGATGCAGAGGCTTACTCATACTTTGACAGAGAGGCCCTCGGCAAATTCTATGAAAACGAGGGCTACAAATACTGCTTATTCCAGTCAGGTCCCGAAGACGTTGACGGCTACGGCAACCACACAATCGAGGTTAAAAACTCAAAGGGTGTCATCACTCAGGCTATAATCCTTATTGACTCTCAGGCATATGTAAAGGACAACATTATCGAGAGCATCAAGGGTACATATGATAACATTCATCCCAATCAGGTTGAATGGTACGAAAAAGAAATTCTCAGAATGAATGCCGAAAACGAAAAGCT
>JAZSGK010000250.1:0-8653 GCA_045532695.1 Acutalibacteraceae bacterium | reverse complement strand
TTTGGAAAATGAGCAGGCACCCAGTCGAGGATAACACCTATGCCGCTTTGGTGGCAGGCATCTATAAAGTACATAAAATCGTGAGGCGTGCCGTATCTTGAGGTTGCGGCAAAATATCCTGTTACCTGATAGCCCCATGAGCCGTCAAAGGGATATTCAGACATCGGCATAAGCTCAATGTGGGTGTAGCCCATATCCTTAACATAGGGAACAAGCTCATCTGCAAGGTCTCTGTAGGAATAGGGGTTGCCGTCCTCATGAGTTTTCCATGAGCCGGCGTGAACCTCATATATGTTCATCGGTGACTCATATACATTTTTCTTTTTAGCCTCTTTAAGCCATTTGCTGTCTTTCCATTTATAACCGGAAAGCTCATAATATTTTGAAGCTGTCTGCGGTCTTGTTTCACTGTGAAAGGCATAGGGGTCAGCCTTTGCGGTTTTTTTGCCGTCTGCGGCAGTGACAAGGAATTTATAGTTGTCATAAACCTTCACATCGGGAATATAACATTCCCACATACCTGCATCGTTTATGAGTGCCATTTCGCCGCGTGCTTCGTCCCAGCCGTTAAAGTCACCTATAACGCTCACACTTTTTGCGTGAGGAGCCCAGACACGGAAGGAGAAAAGGTTATCCTGACCCTCCACCTTATGAGCACCCATATATTCATAGGCCTTCATATTGTTGCCCTGATGAAACAGGTATAAAGCAATGTCATCGCCTAAGATTTTTTTATCCGCCATTATAACACCTCTTTTGCTTTATTTTAACAGGGTAATATGCCGATTGTGCATAATAAACCCATTCTTATATTACCTCATATACCATAATAGCACTATAAAAAGAAAATTTCAATAGGATTTGTGATTTTGTTACAACATTATCTAAAACCATATATTGGATTTGTGCAGTTTGTTAGAAGAAATTGTGCCATTTTTGGCATTTTTATTGATTTTCCTGCTTAATGACCCATAAACAGCACATAACAGGGATAATAACACAGCCTCAGGGTCATTTTTTGTCGCAGCAGATAAAATAAAAAAAGCAGTGCTGACACTGCCTTTTCTTATTAGCTTTTTTCTTTCCTCATACGCTGCTCAGTTTCGATTCTCGATTTTCTGCTTCTTATCGAGTTATAGCGGTCATAGAGGAATTCGCTTGTTTTATCAAAGCGGTAAGGATTATTTTCCTTAAAGCTGCTTTCTTTTTTATCCATAAAAATCACCCTCATTATCTTTCCGCAAGCAGCAGAAATTATGAGGGTGTTAAGCTGTTATTTTCAGCCTGCAAAAGAAATTTTTTCCACAATTTTTCTTTTGAGTGTCAAAAATTCATCTGTCATTAAAAGTGAGTTGTTTCTGGGCTTGGGCAGGTCAATGCTTATCTCATCGCTTATTCTGCCGGGCTTGCCGGAAAGAATATAAATTCTGTCTGAAAGCAATATGGCTTCGTCAATATCGTGTGTAACAATCAGAGAGGAAAGCTTTATTTCCTTCATAATGTCAAGGTACCACTGATGAACGGCGGTTTTTGTAATGGTGTCAAGAGCACTGAAGGGTTCATCTAAAAGTGCCACACCCTCTGAGGCAAGATAGGTGCGCAGAAAAGCTGCACGCTGCCGCATACCGCCCGAAAGCTGATGGGGATATTTTTTCTCTGTGCCCTCAAGACCGAAGAACCTGAAATGCTCTGCCGCCTTTTCTCTTGCAGTTTTTTTCTTTTCACCCTTAACTATAAGAGGCAGCGCCACATTGTCAAGGACGGTATAATGAGGCAAAAGCAGATCCTTCTGCAGCATATAGCTCATTTTGCCCGACTTGCCTGTCACATCCTCACCGTCTAAAAGTACCCTGCCGCTATTGGGCACATTGAGACCTGACAGCACATTAAACAGTGTTGTTTTGCCGCTGCCGCTGACACCTAAAAGAGAGACAATTTCGCCCTCATTCAGGTGTATGCTTATATCTTCAATTATGCTTACGCCGTCAAAGCAGACGGAAATATTACTCGCTTTCAGTTTTTCCATAATCAAACCAACTTTTTATGAAAGATAATCGTTAGTGAAGCCTGTTCCTGCAGGAATTGCTTTTTCTACAAGACCCTCGTCACTGAGCCATTTATAGAAGCTGTCCCAACGCTCTGCATCAATAACGCCCCAGCTGTCGGCATCGGCTATATACTGCTCGTTAATCCACTTCTGGCTTGCAAGCACCAGCTCCTCCGAGCCCACAAGTGAACCTGTGGTGTCACCTGCAACAAGAATTGAAGCAGCTTCTTCGGGGTTTGCAATGGCGTACTCATAGCCCTTTGCCGTGGCGGCAAGGAATGCTCTTGCAGTGTCGGGGTCATTTTCTAAGAAGTCCTTATTGGCAATGATAACAGGTGTATAGAAGTCAAAAACACTGTCAAGCTCACCAAAATCGAAATATTCAAAATCGAGATCTGTCAGCTCTGCGTTAATGCCTGACCATGCATAATAAATCCAAACTGCATCGGTGTCGCCGTTTCTCAGTGCTTCGGCTTCGTTAGTGATAACATTGGGGATAAGCTCTACCTCTGAGAAATCGCCGCCGTCTTTTTCCATAACATGTTTAATGATAGCCTTTTCAGTGGGGCTGTCCCATGTGCTGTAGCGTTTGCCCTCAAGGTCTTTGGGTGTTTTGCAGTCACGGGAGATAATGCCTGAGGTGTTATGCTGCAGAATTGTGGCTACAGTGGTGATATTAAGAGGCTCTGCACTTGCAAAGTTAGCTGCAAGTGAGTCCTGGGCAGAGATGCCGAACTGTGCCTGACCTGCTGAGGTCATCATTTCAGCACCGCCCTCGGGAGGCTGAACAACAGTAACATCAAGACCCATATCGGCATAATAGCCTTTTTCCAAAGCAACATACAGGCCTGTGTGATTTGTGTTGGGTGTCCAGTCAAGGCAGAGTGTTATTTTTTTAAGGTCGCTTTCCTCCTCGGCAGAGTCCGAACAGGCGGCAAGGCAGAAAAGAAGCAGCAGTGAAAGTGTTATTGCAATAATTTTTTTCATAATAAAAATCCTTTCTTCTATTTCTTTCTCTTATAGGGCATAGCAATATTTTTAAGCAATGCTACCAAGCCCATAAGAGCAAGACTGATTAAAGACACAAGGATAATTACCGCAAACATTTTATCAAAGGCATAGGCCTTTTTTACTCTTGTCATATATACACCCAGACCCTCAAAGCCGCCCAGCCACTCAGATATAACTGCACCCACAACACTGTAGGAGGCAGAAACCTTAAGGCCTGAGAAAAACTGCTCCACAGCTCCCGGGAGCTTTATGTGACGGAAAATCTTAAAATTGCCGCCGCCCATGCTTCTGACAAGATTTATACTGTCCGGGTCGGCGCTTCTGAAGCCGTCAAGCAATGAAATGGTTATGGGGAAAAAGGTGGTGAGCACCACAAGAGTAATTTTAGGCGCCATTGAAAAGCCCATCCATAAAACCAAAAGAGGGGCAATTGCAATGGTGGGTATTGTCTGAGTAATAACAAGTATGGGGTACACTGCCTTATAAAGAAAGTCGAAGCGGTCCATCAGAACTGCTATAACAAAGGCAAGAGCCGTGCCGATAAGCAAGCCGTAAAATGCCTCCTGCAGAGTTACTGCACTGTGAGACATAAGCACGGAAAAGTCAGCAACAAATGCTCTGACCACATCAACAGGTGACGGCAGCATATATGAGGGCACAATTTCACCCTCACTGACAAAGAGCCACACTCCTGCAAGCACAAGCAGCGACACTGCGGGTGCTATTTTAGATGTGATGCTTTGATACTTTTTTGTCAATGGTTAAAACCTCACCTTCGGGTCTGTAAACAACCTTGATATAAGCTGAAACGCTTTCACAGCCTGCCTCAATGGCAACCTTCTGGCAGTTTGCTGCTATTTCCATAAGCTGGTCATAGCTATCGCCCTCAATAGCTGTTTCAAAGGGGCCCACATAATAATTAAGACCTGTTGAGGCAATATATGCTATAACCTCATCAACTATGCGGATAAGCTCCTCCTCACTGTCGGTTTTGGGTAAGACCTGAATTGCGATACTTGCTGTCATTTTAGACATCTCCTTGTGATAAATTTTCTAACATAGGAAAATTCCTGCGGTGATTCGCTCTTAACCCCTCTGTCAGCCTATGGCTGACATCTCCCCTTTCAGGGGCGACAAGAATGAGAGGCGATACCAAAAGAGTCATTTCCTCGCCGGCAGAGGAAATAAAAATACCACCCTTTTTGGGTGGTACGAAATTCAAGAGCATCTTACTTAGCCTACGTCGGTATTATCCGAATCAGGTTATGGGTATAATCTCAGCCGATTAAATCAGCACCCCCAGTAATATTCTTATGTTAAGTGGATTATAGCACTCATAAAAACGCTTGTCAATAGCCCGTGATAAATTTATCATGCACCGTGGGTGCAATTCATGGCCGCTAGGTCAATTCATGGCGTAAGCCAATTCATACCGAAGGCAATTCATTTTTAATCTACAGCCTCGACATAATAAAAAATATCATACATCCAACAATATTTCTTATAACGTTTATAATGGTAGTTATTTTCATAACCATAATAATAACCGTCGCAAGCCATGGCCATATCTGCTTCAATGTCTATTAATTCATCTAACAGATCATCAAGTTCAGCATCATTCATATTTATAGCAATTTTACACGGTGCTGATTCACAAAAGCCAAGTCTTTCAAGGTTATCATCCATAACGAGAACATCTATTTTAATGTTTGGAATTAAGTCAGGAAGACAATCTACCAATTGTTCATAAGTTTTTCGGTTTGTGTCAAGATATACCATTAATTCACCCTCTTTTTATCTTGTGGTGCTATTATATCATATATAAAGTCCTTAAAAGAGGACTTTACAATGAAACAGCAAATACAAACTGTGAGGAATAATTTCAGTGTGCACAAGAGGCAGGTTCGGCGGCTCCATACACGAACTGCGTTCGTGCCGGCTACGCCGTAGCCGTAAATCGTTTCGCGATTTGATGGAGCCGCCTGCCGTTTTCAGAAGAAACTTTCCCCTGTGCAGTAAAATCTCAAAAATATTTTCCTAAAGGTGTTGTCCTTTCCTTAAAAATGTGTATAATGTAAAAGGATAAATTTGTAATCTTACTATTCAGAGGTAGACGGTTATGTGTTAATACAGTATTTATGTCAACCGTAAAAGCGAAATTTTGAAAGGATTGTAATTATGATTCAGTTTGAAGAATTAAGATTAAAGTTACTTGAAAGCGAAAAGCCCCTCACAGAGCTTGCCGCTGCCCTCGGCCTTGACGAAATGGCAAAGGAAATTGATGTCCTTGAAGAGCAGACTGCTGCTGAAGGCTTCTGGGAGGATCTGCAGAATGCACAGAAGGTGACACAGAGAATCGCATCACTTAAGAATAAAATCAAGGCTTACGAAGACCTTAAGACTGCATATGAAGATGCACTTGTCATGATTGAGCTTTCAGACGAAGAGGGCGACCTCGATCTTCTTGAGGAATGTCAGAGCAGTGTTGAAGCGGTTGAAAAGGAGCTTGACAAGCAGACCCTTGCGACACTTCTCTCAGGCGAATACGACAACAACAACGCAATTCTCACCTTCCACGCAGGTGCCGGCGGTACTGAGGCTCAGGACTGGTGTCAGATGCTTTTCAGAATGTACGGTCAGTGGGCAACAAAGCACGGCTTCAAGTTTACAACTGTTGACTTCCTTGACGGCGATGAAGCAGGTCTCAAGAGTGCTGTTGTTGTTATCGAAGGTGAAAATGCTTACGGCTACTTAAAGAGCGAAATGGGCGTTCACCGTCTTGTACGTGTTTCACCCTTTGACTCCTCGGGAAGAAGACACACATCATTTGCTTCTCTTGAGGTTATGCCTGAAATCGACGACACAGTTGAGGTTGAAATCAGAGAAGAAGATATCAGAATGGAAGTTTACCGTGCATCGGGTGCAGGCGGACAGAAGGTTAACAAAACTTCATCAGCTGTACGTCTTATCCATGAGCCTACAGGCATTGTTGTATCCTGTCAGGTTGAAAGAAGCCAGCATCAGAACAAGGAAGTATGTATGAGAATGCTCAAGTCAAAGCTTATCGAAATCAAAGAGAGAGAGCATCTTGACAAGATTGAAGATATCAAGGGTGAGCAGAAGGAAATCGGTTGGGGCAGCCAGATCCGTTCCTATGTATTTATGCCTTATACTCTTGCCAAGGACCACAGAACAGGCTTTGAAATGGGTAACATCAATGCGGTTATGGATGGTGACATTGACGGATTTATCAATGCATATCTTAAGAAGCAGTCACTTGACGCATTAAACGCATAATAACAGCGCGTTTTGGTCACTTTTGGGCGCCAGCAAAAGTGACGCCTCCGCGGCGAGCGGAACAGTAAAAAAGAAAAGCGGTCACATCGTAAAGGGTGTGGCCGTATTTTTTATAACAAGATGAAAAAGGAAAGCTTTTAATAAGAATTCTGCAGTGTTTTCAGGCATATAAAGTTTCAGATAACTGAATTTTTACGTTTGCGGGGCTTTGCCCCACACCCCACAAACTTTTGTAAAAGTTTGACAAAACTTTGCTTGTTCTTTATTAAACAAAAAAGCGGAAGCTTTTCGCCTCCGCTTTGTTATCAGTTGATTTTTCCGTAAAGAGAAACCTTCTCTGCACCTGCATCAGTTCTGGGTGCTCTTGTGGGAGCTGAAGAAACTGCTGAGCTTGAACGGCCGCCGTTTCTGCCGCCACGGCCACGGTTGTTACCGCCTCTGCCGCCGCGACCGCGGTTGTAACCACCCTTTGAAGGATGTGTGGGCTGTACGCCCTCTTCAAGAGAAATTACTACGCGTCTGCCTGCGTCTGCACCAACGGAATATGAGGTTACACCCTCAATTTCCTGAACTGCTGTATGGATGATACGGCGCTCGTAAGGATTCATAGGCTCGAATGTTACGTTTCTGCCGTACTTAAGTACCTTTTCGGAATTTTTCTTAGCTAATTCTCTGAGAGTTGTCTTTCTCTTCTCGCGGTAGTTGCCTACGTTGATAGTGATTCTCAGATATTCGCTTTCCTGCTTCTGCTTGTTGGCAACAAGTCTTGTGAGATACTGAATAGAATCGAGGGTATCGCCTCTTCTGCCGATAACAACGCCGTAATCGTCGCCGCAGTCAAGCTCGAAGATGATCTCGTCTTCCTTTGTACGGAAGGCCTCGATGCTAAGTTCAGCTACACCCATACCCTTGAGCACTGCTTTGAGGTACTCTGCCGCACTTGTAAGTGAAGCGCTGTCAGCGATGTTTACCTTTGTGAGCTGCTCTGCTGCTTCTTCCTTTGCGGGCTCTTCAGCCTTAACGGGTGCTGCCTTGGGAGCTGCAGCCTTTTCAGCTTTAGGAGCCTGAGTCTTGGGAGCCTTAGGTGCCTTTGCGGGCTTCTCAGCCTTTATAGGTGCATCGGGTGTCTCGTACCAAGCTCTTGCCTTAGCGGGTGAGCCGCCGAATAAGCCAAGGATTTTCTTCTGAGGCATTGCAACGATTTCTGTGCGTACATCTGCATCAGCGGGAGCATTCAGCTCTTTCTTGGCATTGGCAATAGCCTCGTCTATAGTGCTGCCAGTAGCTATAGCTTCGTGTATCATTTATTTCACCACCGTTTGTTTCAAATTAAATTAAAAATATTCGTGGTTTAATGTTAGTCTTTTTGATTATTCAGCGATATCGTTTTCCTTGCCGAATTTCTTTGTGTTCTCATAGCTGCGGCGGTAGATTGTCTCATCAACCATAAGCTTTGCAATAGTCTTTCTCGGTGCATAGAAGTGACCGACAACAAGAGTCTGGAAGAAAGCAAGTACGTTTGAGAGAATCCAGTACATACCCATACCTGCAGGGAACTGGAAAGTGAACCAGACGGACATAAGAGGCATTGTGAGCATCATACATCCCATCATCTGCTGATTTTCCATATTGGGGTTAGCTTTCTTCTGTCTTATCTGTGTAAGTACACTTGTAAGGAGTGATGTGAGAGCTGAAAGTACGGGAATCATAAGAACAAGGATTGAAGCCTTGCTTATGCCGTATGCTCCGTAAAACTCCTTGGGAATCGAACCAAGATCGATACCGAAAACAGAGAAATCGAAAGCACGGATTTTATCAATCTCAGAAGCAAACTGAGTAAGAAGCTCGGGCTTGCCTTCAATAATTGCTTCAATATTTGAAATAACTGAAGCTTCCACATAAGCTATAGCACTTGATCTGCCTGCATTAGCTGATGCGTTTAAAATTCCAAGCTCGGTAACAGCGGTTGTAAGAGCTGTTACAGCTTCTTTTGAAATGTTGAGAACGTGTGTGAGAGGCAAACGGATAATACCGTAAAGGCCCCAGAGAATCGGAAGCTGTAAAAGAAGAGGTGCACAGCCGCCGTTCATAGCACTGTAGCCTTCCTTCTGATATAGCTCGCTTGTTTCCTGCTGTATTCTCTGCTGTCTCTCCTGGGGAGCGTAGTCCTGATATTTTTCACGGATACGTCTGAGCTTAGGCTGCATACGGACAGTCTTAGCTGAGCTCTTCTGCTGCTTTATAGCAGAGGGAAGCAGAATTACACGGAAGAAAAGGGTGAAAATTACAAGAGCGAGT
>JAZSGK010000193.1:0-10463 GCA_045532695.1 Acutalibacteraceae bacterium | reverse complement strand
AACCGAATGATGGAAGAATATTACAAGCTGCAGGACGAGCTCAAGGAGCAGGAAATCGAAGCCTATGAAGAGGCTTTGAAAGAGCAGGAAAATTAAGGAGGAGTTTATATGACTAAAATAACAGCCTGGTTTATGAGTATTATATTGGCTATCGGCGGTGCAGTTATGGGAATTGTGCCTTTCGGCAACCCTATGTCAAAGTTTCTCGTAACAAAAAATGCAGAAATATATATCGAAGAAAATTATCAGGATAAGGACTATTACATTGATGCGGTGCAGTTTGACTTCAAAACAGGTAATTATTATGTGCTTGTTGAGTCAGAAAGCAGTCGGGACAGCAAGTTTACTCTTTATGCAGGCACAAACGGTAAGATAAGACACGATACCTATGAGAGTGCTGTTTTACATAAGTGGAACACTGCAGGCAGAATCAATGACGCTTACCGTGAAGCGGTGGATAAGGTTCTTGAAAGTGAGAGCTTCCCATATAATCACCATATAGCCTTCGGTGATATTGAGTTCTCAGAAGGTGACATACCCGAAGACGGCTCAGTGCCGGATTATGCCGTATCTACAGATGCACTTATCCTTGACAAAGATTACGATATAGGTGAATTTGGCAGAAAGTCGGGCAAGCTTACAGTTTATATCTATGATGAGGAAGTTAGTGTAAGAAGACTTGCGGAAATACTCCTCGGTATCAGAAAAATTATGGATGAAGCAGGAGTAGGCTTTTATGCTATTGACTGTGTGCTTGAATATCCGAAGCCGGAAGATGACGGCCCTTGGAGAGAGGGCAGGGCAGAGGTTATGGACTTCTTATACAGTGATATATATGAAGAAGGCCTTACAGAAAGAGTAGACGAAGCCAACAAAAAGGCTGAAGAGTACTACAAGGAACAGGACGCCATAAAAGATAAAGAATATGCGGCTGAAAATGCTGCCTGACAATATCACCTCATCAACTCGGTGGGGTGATGCTTTTTTATTTCACTGATGTGCTCGAATACAAGACAGACATAAGCGTTGTATTTTTCCTGAAAGTATGGTATAATTCCCTATTAGTGGCACAATTGCCGAATATAAAAGAAAAGAGAGTGTTGTAATGAAAAAATCCAACGGCCTTGCGCTGATACCTATCGGCGTTTTTATGGCATTTTATCTTGTGCTCGGTATAGTTTTCGAGTATGTAATGAAAATCCCAATGGGCTTTTACAGTGTGCCTGTTGTAGTGGCATTTCTGATTGCTCTGTTTGTGGCTGTGCTTCAGACAAAGGGTGAAAAGCTCGACAAAAAATTCGAAATTATGGGTCAGGGTGTAGGCGATAAAAACATCATCACTATGCTTCTGATTTTTATGCTGGCAGGTATATTTGTAGGTGTTGTAGGCAGAAGCTCTGCTGAAAGTGTAGCTTATTTTATGCTGTCGGTTACTCCGCCTAAGTTTGCCGTACTGGTGCTCTTTGTTGTAAGCTGCTTTGTTTCAACTGCTATGGGTACTTCTGTAGGCACCATCACGCTTATAACTCCTATTGCTGTGGCTATCTCAGAAGGCTCAGGCTTCTCGCTTCCTCTTTGTGTGGGCACAGTTGTAGGCGGTGCAATGTTTGGTGATAATCTTTCCTTTATTTCAGATACAACTATTGCCGCCTGTAACGGTCAGGGCTGTCAGATGAAGGATAAGTTCCGCACAAACTTCGCCGTTGTTTTACCTGCAGCTATTGTAACAATAGGCATTATCTGTGCTCTTACTTTAAGAGCGGACATTTCATCGGTTATAGACAAAGAGTATAAGATGATTGAGATTATACCCTATGTACTCGTGCTTATAAGCGGTATTGTAGGCATCAATGTTTTTGTTACTCTCATTATCGGTATTATTTCCGGCAGTATTATTATGCTTGCTACCGGTGCTGTTACATTCCCTGAGCTTCTTTCGGGCATGGGTGCAGGTGCATCAGGTATGTTCGAGACCTCAATGGTGGCAATTCTTGTTGCTGCTCTTTGTGCGCTTATCAGATTTAACGGCGGCTTCGAGGCTCTTCTCAAGGGAATACGCCGTGTCTTCAAGGGAAGAAGAAGCGGTCAGCTGGGTATCGGTCTTCTTGTCGGTCTTATGGACATTGCCACAGCTAACAACACTGTTGCAATTGTTATGGCTAACCCCATCGCAAGCGAAATGGCAAAGGACTTCGATATAAGTCCGAGAAAAACTGCATCTATACTTGATACTTTCTCATGTATATTCCAGGGTGTGCTTCCTTACGGTGCACAGATACTCGTTGCAATGTCGGCCGTTGCTACTCTCGGCGGACAGATTTCGGCTTTTGATATAATTTCCAATCTTTACTATCCTATGATGCTCCTTCTGAGCAGCCTTGTGTTTATCTTCATCATTCCTGAGAAGAAAACAAAAACAGCGTGATTATACAGTAAACAAAAGGTGTACATCTGCAAAAATACACAAAAACTACTTGAACAAGTATAAAATTTAGTGTATAATGCTATTAACCTATCATAGGAGGTAATAGTATGTCAACTTTAAATACCGTAAAATATGCAACCAAGCGTAAGAACCTGTATCTTCGTGTTGCTATGGGTCACTTCGCAACAGGCAACAGCCACAGTAACTACTATATTGATGTGGTATCGCAGAAGGCACGTATGTCAGAAGCAAGAGCAGTAGCAGAGGAGTTAAGCACATATTATTATGCTGATACAGTTGTTGATACAATTCTCTGCCTCGACGGTACGGAAGTAATAGGTGCCTGCTTTGCAGACAGTCTTTCAAAGTCCGATATCATAAATATGAATGCCCATAAGTCAATTTATGTTGTTACACCCGAAATCACAAGCGGTAACCAGTTTATTTTCCGCGACAACATTGTGCCTATGATCAAGGATAAAAATGTTATGATTTTAGGTGTATCCATCGCTTCGGGTAAAACTGCACAATCGGCTGTTGAAGCTGTTAAATATTACGGCGGCAGAGTTGCGGGTATATCTGCAATCTTCTCAACTGCCAAGGAATGCTGCGGCTTCCCTGTACGCTCAGTATTCGACCCCAATGACCTTGAGGGTTATGCTATCTATCCTTCGCACGAATGCCCTATGTGCAAGGCAGGCGTAAAGATAGATGCACTCATCAACAGCCACGGTTTTTCAAAGCTTTAATATCAACTTATCTGAGCCGTCCTTCGGGGCGGCTTTTTTTATTAAAAAAACCTGAAAATATTATAGAAATACACTTGACATCAGCGCTTTAAAGTGATATTATATCTTCAACGCTTTAAAACTTTAAATCGACGAGGTGCTGAAAATGAAAAATCAGGCTACTATCTGGATTACCATTGCAGTATACGTTATTTTCATTCTTGCAGTGGGTATTCTGAATTCAAGAAAATCAAAGAGCATAACCGAGTTTACAGTCGGCGGAAGAAATGCAGGCGCATGGCTTTCTGCTTTCTCATACGGTACAGCATATTTCTCAGCAGTTATGTTCATCGGCTATGCCGGTGGCACAGGCTGGAAATACGGCCTGTGGGGCATTCTTCCCGGTATCGGTAATGCAGTTTTCGGTGCTCTTCTTGCCTGGCTTGTTCTTGCCAACCGTACAAGAGAGGTTACAAGACGCCTTGAAATAAAGTCTATGCCGCAGCTTTTTGAAAAACGCTTTAACTCTCAGGCGATGAAAACCTTCTGCACAGCGGTTATCTTTATTTTCCTTGTGCCTTATTCTGCTTCTGTTTATAAGGGTCTCACAAGTGTCTGCAGTGTGCTTTTAGGTGTAAATGAAAATGTATGTATGATAGTTATTGCAATTGCCGCTATACTTATTGTTATTCTCGGCGGTTACGGTGCTACACTCAAGGCAGACGTTGTGCAGGGCGCAGTAATGCTTGTCGGTGTTATCCTTCTTATTATCGCGGTTATGAGAAGCGAAATTGTAGGCGGATTCGGTGAGGGCATCAAAGCAATCACACAGAAAACAGAGGCGCTGGGTCTCACAGCCTCAAGTCATATCGGTCTTTGGGCAACAGTGCTTATGACCTCCTTCGGCACATGGGGTCTCCCTCAGATGGTACATAAATACTACGGCATCAAGGACGAGCGTGAGGTTAAGAGAGGTACTGTAATTTCAACTATCTTCTGTCTCGTTGTTGCAGGCGGCGGATATTTCATCGGCTCACTTGCAAGACTCTTCTTTAATACACTTGATGAAATTCCCGGAGCAGGTGCAGGTAAAACAGACTATCTCGTACCGAATATGCTTGCTATGTCAGATATTTCAGAGGTGCTTATCGGTGTAATTCTTGTGCTTCTTATTGCCGCTTCTGTTTCTACTCTTGCGTCAGTTACAATTACAGCTTCATCGACTCTTACAATGGACTTCATCAAAGCTAAGATTGCAAAGAATATGGACGAAGTAAAAACAGCCTGGGTAACAAGAGGGATGTGTGTTATATTTATTGTAATGTCATACTTCATTGCAAACAGTAATACACCTATTCTTGATATGATGTCATATTCATGGGGTATAATTTCAGGTTCATTCCTTGCTCCATATATGATTTCACTTTATTGGAAAAAGCTCAACAAGGCAGGTGCCTGGGCAGGTGTGCTCGGCGGATTCTTCACAGCACTTCCTCCCGTTATCTGCAAGCTCTTCCTTCCGGAGGTTTCACTTCCCGTATTCGGTGCAATAAAGGATATGGGTCCCCATTTCGCCTGCCTTGCAATGGTTGTTTCAATAGCGCTTTGCCTTGTAGTCAGCGCAGCTACAAAGAATTCAGAAGCAGTGGGCGAAGAATTTTATGAGAAATCAGCTGTTTAAATGATTGAAATTTCCGAATAAGAAAAAATAATTTAATTTGCTATTGTATAATTACAGTTAACCTTCATTTTGGGGGTTAACTGTATTTCACTGATTGCTCAGTGAATTTTTTCGGGCTGAAAGACTGCTTCAGCTTTTGCAGGCTCAGCTCATAAAGTACAGGATTTCATAAATAAGGAGACATAAAAATGGATAAAGCTCTAATGCTCGGTAATGAGGCAGTTGCCAGAGGTCTTTATGAAGCAGGCGTGACAGTTGTTTCATCATATCCAGGCACACCGAGTACAGAAATCACAGAACACGTAACAAAATATGACGAAATCTACAGCGAATGGGCTCCTAACGAAAAGGTGGCCTTTGAGGTAGCTTTCGGTGCTGCAACAGGCGGTGCAAGAAGCTTCTGCGCAATGAAGCATGTTGGTCTCAATGTTGCTGCAGACCCTCTTTACACAGCGTCATACATCGGCGTAAACGGCGGTATGGTATGTGCAGTTGCAGATGACCCGGGTATGCATTCTTCACAGAATGAGCAGGACTCACGTCACCATGCAATCGCATCAAAGACTCCTATGCTCGAGCCCTCGGACTCTGCCGAATGCTCACGCTTCACAGTTCTTGCTTATGAGCTCTCAGAGCGCTTCGGCACACCTATGCTTCTTCGTCTTTCAACAAGAGTTTCACACGCCCGTTCACTTGTACCTATGGCGGACAGAAACGAAGTAGGGGTAAAAGAATATAAGAAGGATGTTATGAAAAATGTCATGATGCCTGCTATGGCAAGAGGCGCTCACGTAAGAGTAGAGCAGAGACTTCTTGATATGGCAAAGTTCGCAGACACAGAAGCTGTGGAAATGGGCATCAATACAGTAGAATATAACGACACAAAAATCGGTATTATCGCTGCAGGCACATCTTATGTTTACGCTCACGAAGCAATGGGCGAAAAGGCGAGCTATCTTAAGCTCGGTATGGTTAACCCTCTTCCCGTGGAGCTTATCAAGGAATTCGCCGGGAAGGTTGACGAGGTTATCGTTATTGAAGAGCTCGATGATATTATTGAGACTCACTGCATCAAGCTCGGTATCAAGGTAAAGGGTAAAGAATTATTCTCACGCCTTGGCGAATTCTCTCAGGCAACAGTTTCTGCAGTGCTCACAGACAATAAGGTTGAGTGCGAAACCTTCGATGAAGATATTCCGCCCCGTCCTCCCGTACTTTGTGCAGGCTGTCCCCACAGAGGTCTCTACTATGCTCTTAAGGGTATGGGTCTTTATGTAAGCGGTGACATAGGCTGTTACACTCTCGGCGCTCAGGCTCCTCTTTCAATGATGGATGCCTGCGTATGTATGGGTGCGTCTGTAAGTGGTCTTCACGGCTTCAATGTTGCAAGAGGCAAGGAGCAGGCAAAGAAGAGCGTTGCAGTTATCGGTGACTCAACTTTTATCCACTCAGGTATTACAGGTCTTATTGACATCGCATATAACAAGGGCTTCTCAACTGTTATAGTCCTCGATAACTCAATCACAGGTATGACAGGACATCAGAATAACCCTGCAAACGGTCTTACAATCAAGGGTGATCCCACAGTTGCGGTTAATCTTGAGGCACTTGCAAGAGCAGTAGGCTTCAATAATGTGGTAGTTGTTGATCCCTTTGATATTGAAGGCACAAAGGCAGCAGTAAAGGCAGAACTCGAAAAAGAAGAGCCCTCACTTGTTATTTCAAGAAGACCCTGTGCACTTCTTAAGACAGTAAAGCATTCAGCTCCCGTAAAAGTAAATGCCGATAAGTGTATCGGCTGTAAGGCTTGTCTCAATGTAGGCTGTCCTGCTCTTTCACAGACAAAGAGAGAAAGCGGCAAATATCTTGCAGTTATTGACAATACCCAGTGTGTAGGCTGCGTAGTATGTGCATCGGCTTGTAAGTTCGGTGCAATCGAAAAAGGAGGTAATGACTGATGGCAACTAAAAATATACTTATCGTAGGTGTCGGCGGTCAGGGTACACTCTTAGCTTCAAAGCTTATGGGTAAGTGCTTCGTGCAGGAAGGCTACGATGTAAAGGTCAGCGAGGTTCACGGTATGAGCCAGCGCGGCGGTAGTGTTGTTACATATGTAAGATACGGTGAAAAGGTCTATTCACCGGTAATTGAAAAGGGCGAAGCTGATATCATTATCTCTTTCGAACAGCTTGAAAGTGCAAGATGGCTTCCCTATCTCAAAAAAGGCGGTGTGCTTATTTCAAGCACCCAGAAAATTGATCCAATGCCTGTAATTATGGGCAAGGCGGCTTATCCCGAAGATATTCTTGCAAAGCTTGCTGAAAAAGACATTAAGCTCGTTTCTCTTGATGCTCTTTCACTTGCTATTGAAGCAGGTACACCTAAGTGTGCCAATATCGTTCTTCTTGGCGCCGCTGTTCAGTTCCTCGGAATTGACAAGGAAATGTGGGTGGATATTATCCGCTCTACAGTGCCGCCGAAGACAATTGACGTAAATCTTAAGGCTTTCGAGCTTGGATATAATGCAAACTGATACCCGGGATGAAGGCTTACGTTATTCTTTGCGTTGCAGACAATAACGCTGCTGTAAAGGCTATTCTTGACAAGGCTTTGAGTTTCTTGATGAAGAAGGCATCCGCAGCTTAATGTAATCACTTTTATCAGCCGAGGGTACCAAGGTGCCTTCGGTTGTTTTGTTTTCAGGAGAAAAATATGAGAGAAATTACCATTTCAACGGCTAAAACATCAAAAACCAACAGTGGAAATTTTGAAGGCTGGGGCACTAGTCTTTGCTGGTGGGCAAACAGAGTAGGCTTCAGTAAAAAAATGACCGAAGAGAGTGCAAAGCTCTTTTTCAGTCCCGAGGGACTCGGTCTGAATATTATGCGGTATAATATCGGCGGCGGCGACGACCCTACACACAACCACATAAAGAGAACAGACTCTGAAATGCCCGGTTGGTGGAAATACAGCGAAGAAAAGAAAGACTTCGTTTTTTCTGCCGATACTGATAAAAATCAGCTTGCAGTTATGCTTGCGGCATACAGAGCGGCAGGGGATAAGGCTTATGTTGAAGCTTTTTCAAATTCACCGCCCTATTATATGACTGTCAGCGGCTGCAGCTCTGGCAGTAAAAATGCTATATCCAACAATCTGAAAAAATCACAGATTGTACCCTTTGCTCAGTACCTTGCCCGGGTCTGTGACTATATTCAGAAACACTACGGCATAAAAATAAAAAGCCTTGCGGCAATGAATGAGCCCTTTACTAACTACTGGAAATATTTTTCACCTAAGCAGGAGGGCTGTCATGTGTCTCCGGGTAAAATGCAGAGTGAACTGATTCTTGCCACGGCAAATGCACTTAAAGAGAAGAATCTCAAGGATATAACAGTAACAGCTACAGATGAGACAAATACTATCCTGCAGGCTTTTGCTTTTAAAAGACTCAGTCCCGAAGCTCTGAGTGTGGTTGACAGAATAAGCACTCACACTTATGCCAAAGCCACACCGCAAATCGGAAATTTAGCGAGAGAAAAAGGCAAGAATATCTGGATGAGCGAAACGGACTGGAGTGAAGTCAGCGGAGAAAAAGCAGGCGAAATGGGGCCTGCACTCTGGCTTTGCGAAAAGATAATAGAGGATATGAATACTCTTTCTCCTTCTGCGTGGGTTATATGGCAGATTGTTGCCGCTTACATTTCCCGCGTACCTGACAGTAAGGGCAGACTCGATATGCCGGGAATACCCGACCTTACAAAGGGTTACTGGGGCACAGCCTTTGCGGATATAGATAAGGAAGAAATATACCTTACGCAGAAATACTATGCATTCGGTCAGTTTTCCCGATATATAAGACCGGGTATGACTATAGTGCACACAGACAAAAAATCTCTTGCTGCTTATGACAGAATCAGCGGTAAGTTGGTGCTTGTCTCAATTAACGGCAAAGAAAAAGATGAGGATGTCTCCGTGCTTTTTCACAGTTTCTTCAGAGGAGCGAGGAAAATTACACCTATCCGCACAAGCGGAGCCATAAAAGACGGCGAACACTGGAAAACCCTACCTGAATTTACAGCTGAGGGCAATGAGTTTACATATACTCTTAAGGGCAACAGTGTAACAACGTTCATTATAGAAAGAGAATAAACTGTCAATACTTCCCTTGGACCGAAGGCTCTGAGGGGAGTTTTCTTTTTATTGACACAGTACATAAAAATTGATATAATAAAAAGGTATAAGATTACGATTTTTAATTAACGGAGGTTACATTATGAATATCGGTTTAATTATCGCAGGCGGCGTGGGACAGAGAATGAAAATGAATGTACCCAAGCAGTTTATCAAGGTTTTAGGTAAACCCATTATGATTTATACTCTCGAAGCCTTCGAGAGAAATGAAAATATCGACGAGGTTGTTGTTGTCTGCCTTAAGGGCTGGGAAGAAAAGCTTCAGAAGTGGTGCGAGCAGTACGGTATTAAGAAGCTCAAGCACATAGTACCCGGCGGAAACACAGGTATGGAGTCACTTCGTAACGGTATGAATGCCCTGAGAGAAAACTATCCCGAGGATTCAATTATCGTTATCCACGATGCAGTGCGTCCCCTTATTTCAGATGCTATTATCGATACAAATATCGGCGGCGTTAAGGAGTTCGGCACTGCTATCACATGCGTACCCACAACAGAGGCTCTTCTTTACAGCGAAGATATGATAAATTCAGACAAAATCGTTGACAGAAACCTTATCGCAAGAACTCAGACTCCTCAGTCCCTTTATCTTTCAAAGTTTATCTGGGCTCACGAAGAAGCAATCAAACGCGGTATCGAGGATACTGTTGCAACCTGCACTCTTCTTGTTGAACTCGGTGAAGATGTGCACATTGTCTGGGGTGAAGAGACAAACTTCAAGGTAACAACTGCAGAACACATCGCTCTTATGGAAGCATATATCAAGGTCGGGGCAATCGGTGGCTGATATGACAAATATAGTTAAAGCTGATATAGAAAAAATCGCATCTGCACCGCTTTCCTGGGACAAACTTCAGGGTAAGACTGTTCTTGTTACAGGTGCTACAGGGTTTATCGGTTCATTCATTATCCGTTCCCTTATGAAGAAATGGGAAGATGACGGACTCGATGTTAAAGTCCTTGCCCTTGTGAGAAATGCAGACAGAGCAAGAAGTGTATACGGTGAATATGAGAAAAAAGGCAGACTGAGTTTCCTTGTACAGGACGTCTGTGTACCCCTGCCGACAGAGCAGAAGGCTGACTTTATAATTCACTGTGCATCAAATGCCGCACCCAAGGAGTATTCTCTCTATCCCGTAGAAACAATGAAAACCAATTTCTACGGCACTCTTAATCTTCTCGATTATGCCAAGGCTGTGGATGCTGAAAGCTTCCTCTATGTTTCTACTATAGAGGTTTACGGCACAACACACGGTGTAGATAAAATAGATGAGGAAACCTATGGCGAAATTGATGCAATGAAGGTGCGTTCCTGCTATCCGCTGAGTAAAAAAGGCTCTGAAAATCTTTGTGTCAGCTATGCGGACGAATACGGTCTGAATGTTAAAATCGGCAGACTCAGCTATATTTTCGGCCCGGGTATGAAAGCAGGCGACTC
>JAZSGK010000220.1:0-15094 GCA_045532695.1 Acutalibacteraceae bacterium | reverse complement strand
TTCGCTTTTAACCTCAACTGAGCCTGCCGATTCCGTTGAACCTGCAAGATAGCTTTTAGCTCTGAGAAATTCTATTTTCAAGGGAATGGAAATCTCTCTCATAAGATCAGCCATAAAGCAGATTGAACCTTTAAGTACACATACAAGAAGAAGATTTTTATCTTTATAATCTTCACTGATTTCTGAAGCAATACGCTTTACGATTTCAGCTATATCTACTTGGTTTAAAAGCACTTCTTTAATATCCTTATGCATTGTATTAACCTTCCTTTTTTATTATCAGAACGTTCTTTGTATTTATATCGGGAAGATATTTCCCGTCAGTACCGAAGCCGTCAATCCAGATGAGGTTTTCCTCATCACGCAAAATTGCAATGCTTCCACGCTCTTTTGCAGGAATTTTGCTTTCATTAAAAAGCTTCTTAAGGGTTTTTGTCTGCCCTCTCTTTTTATTGTAGAATCTGTCACCGTGCTTTCTCGAGGACACAATAAGTCTGCCCCTGAGCTTATCGGCATCTATGGCGTTCTTTCCCCTGTACTCTGCCGAAGCACCTACAAGAGTATATTTGCCGTAGGGTGTATTGAATACACCGTCTTTCTCCTCGGCCAGCCATTCCTCGATTTCAGGTTCACAGCCTTGAAAGAACATTATACCATCACTGACTACAATATACAAGTCCTTTGTGATTTCAATTTTTCCCTCACCTTTTAAAACTGCAGTGTCAACTAAATCGATATGTCGTTTTTCAACATCTTTAGGCATATTGAGACTTAAGATTTCAGCAATTGCTCTGCGTCTGACGGCAGGGTACGAAAAAACAAGAGGATCAATTTTATAACTGCTGCCATTGTCGCAAAGTCCGATAAGAGTGTCCTTACCTTTATCCATAAAGTCATTTTCAAGTCTGAGAGTTTCCATAGCCGAAGCCATTGCGCTTTCGAAATTCTCATTGACCTTGCTGAAATTCGTGATTATGTTGTGTCGGATAAAGTTTCTCGTATAATCGTCGCTGAGGTTTGTGCTGTCTGTGACATAGGGAATTTTATTTTTCTCGCAATAAGCCTCGATTTCTTTTCTCGTGCATTCAATAAGCGGTCGGATAATATTGTCACGCCTTGGCGGAATGCCGCAAAGGCCCTTAGTACCCGTCCCTCTGATGAGATTGAACATCAGAGTCTCAATGCTGTCAGAAAGGGTGTGGGCCGTAGCTACTGCATCACACCGTGCTTCTTTATAGCACTCATATCGCTTTATTCTTCCGCACTCTTCCTCACCTATTCCCATCTCCTTTGAAAGAGCGGGAATATCAAAGCTGAAGCACAGACACTCAACGCCGAGCTTTCTGCAGAAATCCTCAACTGCCTTCTGGTCACGAAGAGCCTCTCCACCTCTTATTCCGTGATTGAGATGAACGGCTTTAAGGATTATATCATACTCTGACTTTAATTTACTTAAAATTTCCAAAAGACACATTGAATCTGCACCGCCGGAAACACCGACGGCAAGACTTTTTACACCTTCAAGCAAATTAAATTTTTCTATTGTACGTTTAACTTTACATATCATTTCTGATCTGCTCCAGATTTGAGAACAATGTGTAGTCGCCGTTCCATGCAACCTTGATTGTAGTTGTGGGGCCGTGACGGTTTTTTGAGATAATAAATTCTGCTTCGTTGATTGCAGGTCTTTCCTCTTCAGGAGGTGCATCATTTTTTTCGCCTGCATAGTATTCGTCTCTGTAAAGCATAATTACGATATCTGCGTCCTGCTCGATTGAACCTGATTCACGAAGGTCGGAAAGCTGAGGCTTATGGCTTTTACCTCTGCCTTCTGTTGAACGGGCAAGCTGAGCAAGTACAACAACAGGAATGTTCAGGTCCTTGGCCATAAGCTTGAGGTTTCGGGTAATTTCAGAAACCTCCTGAACACGGCTTTCAACTCTGCCACCGCTTTTCATGAGCTGTAAGTAGTCAACGAAAACTGCATCAACGTCACGGAGTCTGCGGATTCTTGACTTCATTTCGGATACAGTCATATTAGATGTATCGTCGAAGTAAAGCTCGCAGTTACTGAGTAAAGCTGTAGCTGTTGCAAGCTTAGCCCACTCCTCGCCTGTGATATTACCTGTTCTCATCTTTGTGCTTTCGATACGTGCCTCAGTTGAAAGAACTCTCTGAGCAAGCTGCTCCTTGGTCATTTCAAGAGAGAAGAACAATACCTTCTTCTTGCCCATCATTGCAGTATTTCTTGCAAGGTTAAGAGCAAGGCTGGTTTTACCCATAGCAGGACGGGCACCGATAATAACAAGGTCTGATTTGTTAAGGCCTGTTATGGCCTTATCAAGATCAATGAAGCCCGTTGTGTAGCCCTTATACTTATCCTTATCTGCACCGCTTAATTTCTGAAGCTTATCATAAACCTCGTTTACAATGATATCGCCGATTTTGGAAGGGCCTCTTGTAACTCTGCCTTGACGGATATCGTAAATCTTCTGCTCGGCCGCTTCAAGAAGGCTGTCTGCAGATTCATTTGATGAGGACGCATCCTCAATTATGCCTTTTGAAACATTGATGAGAGAACGTACATAATACTTTTCTCTTATAATTTTTGAATAAGCTTCAACATTTTCGGTCGAGGGCACCATTTCGGCAAGCTGAAAAAGATATTGCTTTCCGCCTGCATCGTCATATATTTTCTGATCCTTGAGCTTTTCAAGCACAATCAGAGGGTCAATTTTTCCGCCGAGTGCATCAATCTCCTGCATAATCGTGAAAATCTCTTTATGCTGAGGGAGATAGAAATAGTCAGGCTTTACCATGATAAGAACCTGGGTGATACAACTCGGGTCAATGAGGATAGAGCCGAGCACTGCCTGCTCAGCTTCAAGAGAATACGGCATATTGACATCGTCAAATGATGTCAGCATCTTATCTCTTTCCACAATTTTCACCTCGTTTATTTTTCTTTTATTCTCCTACTCTTACAAAGAGCTTTGCTGATACGCCTGTGTAGAGTTTGATTTCAAATTCATAAGTACCGAACTGCTTGATATCTTCAACGGTAATCTTTCTCTTATCGGTCTTGATACCGAATTCCTTTTCAAGTCTTTCAGCGATTTCCTTAGCGGTAACGCTGCCGAAGAGCTTGCCGTTTGCGCCGGCTTTTGCAGTGATTGTGATAGTTTTACCAGAAATTCTTTCAGCGTTCTTTTTAGCTTCTGCTGTTTCAGTTTCAACCTTATATTTTGCAGCCTGCTCACGGTTTTTGAGCTCTGTCATATTCTGAGCATTAGCCTCAACTGCAAGATTTTTCGGGAAAAGGAAGTTTCTTGCATAGCCGTCTGAAGCATTTACAAGCTCACCTTTTTTACCTAAGCCTTTAACATCCTGTTTTAATACTACTTTCATATATTTTTACCTCCGTTATAAATTACTGAAATATTTATCAATTTCATCTTTAAGAAGCCTCATAGCCTCTTCAGCATCTTTATCAGAAATCTGACAGGCTGACATAGTCTGATGTCCGCCGCCGCCGAGAGCTTCCATTATAAGCTGCACATTAACTTCACCGTAGCTTCTTGCGGATATATTGATACCGTCACCGTTTCGGTAAAGAACAAATGAAGCTTTTACACCTTCGATGTTAAGCATTTCGTCTGCAGCCTGTGAAGTTACGAGACGTATATTGTCAAATTTTTCTTCAACAATTGAAATTGCACAGTCACTGTAGGTTTCAGCCTCATCAATGATGGCGTTTCTCGCTCTGAAGATATCCATATCGTTGGAAAAGAGCTTTTTACATTCAACCGTACTTGCACCTCTTGAGCGAAGATAAGCGGCCGCTTCAAATGTACGGACACCTGCTCTGAGAATGAAGTTTCTCGTATCAAGGACAATACCTGTAAAGAGTGCCAAAGCCGCAAACTTGTCGAGTACAGGCTTTGTGTCAACATACTGAGCAACCTCTGTGATCATTTCTGAAGCAGACGATGAATTAGGCATATGATAGAACATAATCGTATCTTCAATATAGTCTACACTCTTTCTGTGATGGTCAATGACCATTACCTTGCTTGCTCTGTCAACAAGCTCAGGACAGTCTGTGAAATCCTGCTTGTGGGTATCAACAACTATTACAAGTGTATTATTTCCCACCTTTGCAGGAGCCTCATCGGGAGAAATGACAATCCCCTCACCCTTTTCCTGGATGAAAGCGCTGATAAGGGGAAGCGCAAGGGTGTTTTTGGTGTTGACAACAATATTTGCAGACTTTCCGAAATGCTCGGCAATACACTGCATACCCACAGCACTGCCGAAGGCATCAAAATCAGAAAATCTGTGACCCATTATTAGCACATTGTCGCTGTCGGATATAATTTCAGAAATAGTCTTTGAGAGTAGTCTCGTTCTGACCTTGTTTTTCTTTTCGTGACCCGATGACACACCGCCGAAAAATTTATACTGTGTGCCCTCTTTAATGGCAACCTGGTCGCCGCCACGGCTCTGAGCCATATCGAGAGCCTGCTTGGCTGAGTTGTTGCTCTCTGACATATCAGATTCGTGACCGACACCGATAGAAAGTGTAAGGTCGGTACTTCTGCCGTCATAGGTAAGCTCGCGGATTTTATCAAGGATATTGAACTTGTCATTTACCATTCTCTGATAAGCTCTTTCCTCAATAAAAACCATCATACGGCTGCTACTGTATTTTCGGCAGAGTCCGCCGTAGGAATTAACCCACTGCTCAATCATCTGCTCGGTTTTTGTGAAAATAGCGGCACAGTCGCTTTCTTTAAAATTGTTATAGACCTCATCGGCATTGTCAAGGACTGTGAGCATAATACATGGTCTTGTATCAATAAACTCCTTTTCTATAAGGCGAAGCTCTGTTTCATCAAAGAGATAAAGCAGATAAAAATCTTCACCGTCAACATTGAACTCGTTGGAATAAACTGAAAAATAAAGATTGTCAGCTCTGAGTCTGAAGCCTCTGCCCTGAAGAAGTTTTTCGATATTATCCTTGCGGATAAGCTCTTTGAAGTTTGACACCGTAAAATCGGGAGTAATTCTGAAGGTTTCCTTGAAACGGTCATTAAACCATATAATTGAGCCGTCTTTTTCAATTACAACGCAAGGCACACTCAGGACACTGAAAGCCTTGCCCTGTTCAAAATTAAGCTCGTCTGTTACTGTATTTACTTTGTGAAGAAGCTTTTCCTTGACCTCTATGTGATAGATATACTTAGCAAGTGCAAAACCGATTACAAGCACTAGCTGAGCCGCTGAAAGCACATAGCTGTAGCCTGCCGTCATTCCGCAGAGGAAGACGCCAAGCACAATAAATATCAGGGATAAATCATAAATTTTCCAAAGCTTTTTCATCTTAAATCTCCATAAGAATAGGAAGAATCATAGGACTTCTTTTTGTTCTTTCATACATAAGCTTAGAAACATCGTCACGGACTCTGTTTTTGATTGTGTTCCAGTCATAGATGTTTCTGTCATAGCATTTCATCATTGTTTCATATGCAGTATTCTTTGCTTCTTCTATGAGCTCCTCGGATTCTTTTACAAATACGAAGCCTCTTGATACAACATCAGGTCCCGACACAAGCTGACCCGTAAGTCCGTCGAGAGTTGCAACAACTATGATAATACCATCTTCAGCAAGGTGTTTTCTGTCTTTAAGGACAATATTTCCTACATCGCCCACACCTGAACCGTCAACAAATATCTTGCCTGCAGGCACTGTACCCGTCTTTTTGATATGATCCTTGCACACTTCGACCTGCACACCGTTATCTGCAATAACAACATTGGCAGAAGGAATACCCATCTGCTCTGCAAGAAGAGCATGCTTGAGAAGATGCTTCTGCTCGCCGTGTACGGGTATAAAATACTTTGGCTTTACTATGCTGAGCATCAATTTAAGCTCTTCTCTGCAGGCGTGGCCTGATACGTGAACATCGTACATCTTTTCATATACAACCTCAGCACCGAGCTTCATAAGCTCGTTTACTACCCTGCCGACGGTTTTTTCGTTACCGGGAATGGGAGTTGCTGAAATAATAACATAGTCATTGGGACCAATTGCAACCTTTCTGTGGTCAGAGAATGCCATTCTCGTAAGAGCCGACATAGGCTCACCCTGACTGCCTGTTGTGATGAGTACAACCTCATTTGCTGCATAGTGATTGATAAGGTCAAGCTTGATGAGAATGCCCTCGGGTACCTTGAGATATCCGAGCTCTGCACCGATTGCAACTACATTTTCAAGGCTTCTGCCGGAAAGAGCAACCTTTCTGCCCATTTTCTCGGCAACATCAATAATCTGCTGCACTCTATGGATATTTGATGCAAAGGTAGCAACAATAATTCTTCTGTCCTCAGCCTTTCTGAAGAGCAGTTCAAAAGAAGCACCAACCTTGCTTTCACTTTCAGTAAAACCGGGTCTTTCAGCGTTTGTAGAGTCTGCCATCATACAGAGAACACCCTGCTTACCGAGCTCTGCGAATCGTGCTATATCAATTACATCACCGTCTATTGGTGTAGTATCAATCTTGAAGTCACCTGTGTGAACAATGGTACCGCCGTCACATTTTATTGCAAATCCCACAGCATCGGGAATAGAATGGTTTACATGTATGAATTCGACTTCAAATTTGCCTAAATGCACCTTTTTGCCCGGCGAGACAACATTGAGCTTGGCTGAGTCCAGAAGGCCGTGTTCGCGGAGTTTACCCTCAATAAGGCCGTTAGTCAGACGCGTACTGTAAACGGGGACATTGACTTTTCTGAGAAGATATGAAAGTGAGCCGATGTGGTCCTCGTGACCGTGAGTTATGCAGATACCCTTGATTTTATCAGCATTCTTTTCAACATAGGTGAAATCGGGAATTACAAGGTCGATACCCGGCATATCTTCATCAGGAAATGCAAGACCGCAGTCAACAAGTATCATATCGTCTTCATATTCAAAGAGTGTGATGTTCTTGCCGACTTCGTTAAGACCGCCTAAAAATGCAATCTTAATGGGGCTTTGTTTCTTGGCCGGTACCTTGCCGCCTTTTTTTGACTGTGTATTTTTCTTATTATCTTTCGCTTTATTCTGTGTTTTCTTATTTTCTGTATGTTTCTTCGTTTCGTTCTGTTTTTTGTTCTCCTTGGATTTTGCAATCTGCTTTTTGTTTTCGGTCTGCTTATTTGTTTCTATAACCTTTTTAGTATCTATTTTTTCATATAGCAGAATATCATTTACCTTAGACTCAAGAGTCTTTTTTGTGGCATTTCTTTTTTTCTTGTTATTTATGTTTTTAGCTTTACTTTTATTTTTACTTGCCGTGATTTTACTTTGCTTGAGATTCTGTTTGTTTTCACTCATTTAATAATCTGACACTCCTTTTCTTAATTAATTTTATATTACCGTAAATTATATTTAAAGTGATTAAACGCTAATTACCCATAGTAATCCATTATTGTTTATAATACTATTTTTTGGATAGTATGTCAAGGAATATACAGTTAAAAGTTATCCTTATATAAAAGAAAACCGCCTGAAACAGTATTCAGACGGTTTATTAAGTTTAGTCATCGAGTGTTTTTTCGAAGAGCTCGCCCTTTGCATCTTTAGCGTGAGCCTTCTTTTCGGCTGTTTCCTCATAGAGATATTTACCAAGGTCAATTCTCAGAATCTTTCGACCGCTGTGGCGCTTTGACTCAGGTATTGCTCTCATATAGTTTTCACCGTAGAAATGCTTGAGATATTCATCAGTATATGCCGGTGCAGGAAGCTTAAGACCTTCAAAGTCAACATCTACAAGACTATAGAACCATTTTTCAGGGAATGCACCCTTAATAAGATTCATACCCTGACCGTCAATGAGGAATACGTGATCCTCCTGCTTTCTGTATCTCTTAAGCACAGCATTTAGCATTGAGTGGTAGAGATTGAAGGGTACCAGACGGATAAAGGGAAGAAGCAGCTTCGAGAGTGTATAGTACTCACCCGGTAACGCTGTATTCTGCCAACGTATATTGATAATACGTCTGAGATTCTGAACTGTAAACTGATGGAGCTTCTTACCGATTGTGGTATTCGAAGTCTTGTCGTAAACAAAGATATTGATAAACAGACCGTTGTCCACAAGCTTAAATCTGTCGGTGGCAGCTGTAAAGAAGCCCGTATCGTTAAGGCGTATTCTGTCGTAAACAAGATGAGAAGCAGAGCCTTTTTTGTATGTCTGATACTTGAGCTTATCAGAAAGCTCACCGGGACAAACCTTCCTGAACTTCTCATAGTCCTCTCTGAAGAAGCCGATATCGATAGTATCTTCCCAGGGAATATAGCCCTTATACTTGACAGCACCTAAAAGCGAGCCGCCAACAAGGAAATATCTGATACCGTTATTCTTACAGATACGGTCAACATCTTTTATGATTTCAAGCTGAAGTCTGCGGATTTTTTCAAGCTTACCCTGATAAAGCTCCTGAGATATACGGTCATCCTCACAAGTATCAAGCTGAGCATAAAGTGTTCTGTAAAGAGCCTCCTGTAAAGGTGTTTCACTCACCCAGCCAATATCACGAAGCTTAAGGTTACCCATACGCTCATAGAAAGCATTTTCGGGCACTGCCTTGATATCGCCCACAAATTCAACCTTCGGATTTCTTTCAATAAAGGCCTCATAAAGAGTGCTCTTTATATCATGAAGCGTGAAATTATAGTTGGAAGCGTTATAGATGTTGCCCTTTCTGCCCTTCATACATACACAGTGAACAGCAGTTACAGCCTGACGGATATAACAACCGCTATAATGGATTACGCTGTCACTCTTATTGAATGTAATAGTATTCTCATTGATGAGCTTTGAAATAATTCTGTCAACACCAAGCTTTGAGGTATCCTTTACATAGGGGCCGAAGATATTGTCAAAGCGGACAACACTGAGCTGATTTTTATTGTATGAGAAAGACTTTCTCAGCACATCTTCAAACTCCATAAGGATTCTTCCCTGATAGAAGTTCTTTTCATGAAGCACAAGGGATTCAATCTCTCTTTCCGATACGGCAGCAAGTCCACCGTCAAAAGGCTTTACAAAGCTGAAAATCGGTATGAATACAAATCTGCCGTTGGAGTTTCTGGAAAGCGCAAGCCACTTGCGAAGGTTTCTCTTCTTTTCTTTAAGAAACTCAATGTTTGTATATTCGGGAAGCTGAAGGTTTGCAATATAGTAGTAAACTTTCTTTGCGCTTGACTTGCTTGCACCGTAATATGCATCAACATTGTCATAAATATTAAACAGTGCATTGGCATCAAACTCTTCAGCTATCTGGTCATAAAGATCTCTGTGTCTGCATTTGCCTTCGAGAATTACATTTACACAGCCTTCAGTAAGACCCTTCTTACTGCGGTACATATAATAACCGGCAAGATAAGGTGCAAGAGCGTGTTCGTCGCAGATAACATTGATTTCGCATTTGTTAAGAGCACCGTGCTTAAGGTTATTCGTGAGAATTTCCTTATCAATAAGTGAAAGCTCATCAAGGAAGTGCTCATTCATTCCTGTATCTTCAGTGTCATAGATTGGCTTTTCAAAAATTTCGCCCTCTAAGTTTACATCACGTATAGGATAATTCTCAGTGTGTTCGTAGAGATACTTGCCAAGATCAAGTCTTGCAAGTGCATGGCCCGAGTTACGTGAAGACAAGGGAAGAAGCTCCATATATCTGTTGCCGTACCAATGTCTGAGATACTCATCATAAGCCTTGGGTGCCTTGAATACCATATCCTCATATGGCACATCTATCAGCTCTTCAAACCATGCCTTGGGGAAAGGTCCTTTTTCAAGGTTCTGTCCTACACCGTCAATAAGATACTTGCTGTTTTTCTTGAAATCGAACATCTGAAGTGCTCTTTCAAAGAAACGGTGATAGGTAAAGAATGGTACACGCTTCATTATGGGAAGCATAATCTTTGAGGCGGTATAGTGAATGCCTCTTCTTGCCTTACCTACCCAGCGGATATTGATAAGACGGCGGAAGAACTGAATTGACTTTATGTGGAATTTCTGGAAGAATTCCGAGTTTGCAGTCTTGTCGTATACGAGAATATCAATGAAGATACCGTTTTCTATATCGCTGAAGCGATTAGAGAATTTAGTGCTGAAATAGGTATCCTTAAGACGCACCTTGTCGAAAATATAATGAGATGTAGGCTCGTCGGTATAGGACTGATAAGAAAGATGAGAAGCTAAAAGCTGAGGACAGATACGTCTGAACTTCTCAAAATCCTCACGGAGCATACCTATATCAATATCATCATCCCAGGGAATAAAGCCCTTATGTCTGATTGCACCTAAAAGTGAACCGCCGACGAGGAAATAACCGATATCATTTTCTCGGCAGATTCTGTCGATTTCGCGCATTATATTCATTTCTATGCGCTTCACTCTTTCAAGCTTACCCTGATAGATGTCAACATAGAAGTCGCCCTTATATTCTTCGTTTATCTTAATGAGAGCAGTTCTGTAAATTGCTTCTCTCAAGGGAGTTTCCTCTGTCCAGCCGAGAGCCTTAATCTTAAGGTTAGCAAGGCACTCGTAATTTTTCTCTATTGTCCAGCCTGAAAGGATATCATCCTCAAAGAGCACATCAGGATTGCGGTGCGAGAAGCACTTATAAAGATCATTTTTAATGTCATGAAGGGTAAAGCTGTAGTTGGCAGCATTATAGATGTTACCGTTTTTACCGATAAGACCTACAAGGAATACTGCAGTAACAGCCTGACGGATATAACAGCCTGTATAATGTGTAAGACTGTCAGACTTTTTAAAGGTAATTTTGTTGTTATATGCAAGGTCATCAATGATACTGTCAATGCCGAGCTTGGTTGTATCCTCGACAAGAGGACCGAAAATATTATCGAAACGGACAATATTCATTGATATTGACTTTTCCTTAAAGGACTTACGGCAAAGTTCTTCCATCTCCATAAGAATCTTACCGCTTGTAAAGGCGCTGTCGTGCTCGGCAACAGCCTCGATTTCTCTTTCGGATACACAGACAAGGCCGTTATCAAAAGGTCCTGCAAAATTGAAAATCGGAATAAACAGGAAGCTGCCGCTGCAGTCACGGGCAATCTTCAGCCACTTTTCAAGATTTTCTTTTTTCTTCTGTGTGAAATCCTCGGAAGAGTACTCGGGAAGCTGAAGGTTGGCAATATAGAAAAAGTGTCTGTTCACAGCGTCACTGTCAGAAACAAGATAATCTTCAATATTCTTATATACACTTAATGTGGGGCCGCCCTTGAATTCGGAAATAACTTCATTGAAAAGCTCCTGGTTTCTTACCTTGCCCTCTGCGATAATATTGATTTTACCGTTTTTGTTGTTCTTGGCAGCAAGCATAAAGAAACCGGCAAGATAAGCACTCAGAGAATGCTCATCACCGATAATATTTATCTCATCACCTGCATAAACACCGGGATTGACCTTGAGGGCGTTTATAGAGGTTGACGCGCATTTTAATTCATCGTAAAAATATTGATTCATTTCAAACAATCCTTTACTGATTTGATCACAGATAATTATACTACTTAGCTATTTTTTTGTCAATAAGACTATTCATTCAGTATAGTTGTCTGTCACTTCGGTACCGACACAGTTTTCGCAAGAGAAAATATCGGATTTATCGGAAGAATAGTCCTTTAAAAAATATATTCTGTTGTTTCTTATACTTAGATTTTCAGTATGCTTTGCAATAACCGCCTTGTCATCTTCAAGATATATCTCATTGTTTTCTATGGTTATATTTCTATGTACTGCTGCCGTTACCTTGCCGCTTTTAGCAACAATCGGATCGATAAATATTGCAGGTTTTGGTCCGTTGTTGGGTGATTTCTTAATATAAAACGTGTTATTTCTTATAGTCATATCCTTGATGGCACCCGACTCATACCAATCATTACAGTCATTTGAAATATATATACTCGCCATAGTCATACCGTTGAAAACATTGTTTTCAATAAGTACTTTCTTCCTTGTTGTACAGAGTATGCCTCGTGTGGGGATCTTTTCAAAAGTACAGCCACCAATATAAACCTCGGGAGTATATGTTACATTTTCAGCAGCATAGGCTTTTGGTATTCTTATTTCATTGGGCAGAGTCTCCTCGAATGTGACCTTCATTTCCTTTGCACAAAGACCCTCGCTAAGAGGATTGACTACTTCACTTACGGTAAATTCTTTTTCGTCACCGTAGGGTTCAAGGTTTTCCCTATTATAAAACACTACCTTGTCGCCCTTGTGATACTGCCGGAAAGCGTTTTGCTGATTGTGTACATATTCGAGGACAAGAGTATTTTCGTCAATTGCCTTTTTGACTCTCGTGAATGTACCGTGAATATTAATTGGGTCATCGTGAGCATTGGAAAATCTGCAGGATTCGATATGAATTTTTCCTTTTGCGCCTGACACATGAATGTGGTCTGCAAATGACGTGCAGTTTCTGTCACTACCCTCTTTCGGTGTAAAATTGCAGCCTCTTAAGGATACATTTTCACACATCTGAATGAGAAAGGCAAAGCCATGAATATAGTGAACTTCGATATTTTCCAGGGAAATATTACTGCTTTCACTCAGGAATGCACCGGTGCAGAGTCTTTTGTAGTTTGGACAAAGCTCAAAGGAAATACCCTCAAAGTAAAGCGACCTGTCCGTAGGTTTAAAATAGCTTATTCTTACGGTATTCTCCCCTGTCTGCTTTATTCTGAGCTTATGTGCAAGAGGACCTTTTGTAAGAGGGTATCTGCTGACATTGCCCGAGAGAGAGTTATATCCGACAACACAGTGCGAGTCATTCTGTCCGATTACGTGCCAATATTCTTCGCCTGTGAATACACTATTTTCATACCAGCGGATATTGCCCTTTTCGATTTTCCACTGAAGTGACTTCGGGATATAGTATTCGGCATAGTATCTGCCGACAGATTTAACGTCCATCTGAAATGTACCTGCCGTCGGAAAATCCCAACTGAAATTGCGAAGTGATATATTATCGCTTTCGCTGATTCGTAGAGCTATCATTCTGCCGTGCATTATAAATTCACTGCCACAACCGTCTATAGTAAGATTTCTTATACCGTCTATATTAATTGCACTGCGATTCTTTGGGTGCAGGACTGTGTCTGTATTTGAAGCGTAGACAGTATTTTCCTCGGCAGATTCCCAATAAAAATGGTATTCACCTTTTTCGAAGCGGACAATCTTATCTCCGCTTTCTGTTTTGCATTGAGATAGAATCTCCCGAAGCTTTTTTGTAATGTCTCCGTACTGTCCCTTATCGTTATTCTTTATCAGATATTCTTTCATATTCTTCCTCATATCGCAAGAGAAGGCAGAGTCTCCCCTGCCTTCGAGTATTTATATATACTTTTTATAAATTCTCATAACAATGTCATTCATCTCGTCCATATGCTTTTCTATTTCATAAACAAGCTTGAACTGGTTTCGTGCTCTCACAAGGTTATGCTCGGGATACTTGGTCTTGAAGTAAATGTCACCGTCAAGATAATCTGTAAGAAAACGGATACCGCACTCCAGGGTTATCAGCATTGCCGAAAAAGCAAGGTTTTCAACCTCCGCCATAGTCAGCGCCTTGGCAGAAGCCGAAAGGAAACCCTCTGTATAACTCTCGAAAAGTTCAAGGGAGATGTTTACATTATCAAGATTGTCGTCGTCTTCTCTTGTGGTGTTACCTCCGAAACGGATGGCATCGCCGAAGTCATAAAGTGAGAATCCGGGCATAATTGTGTCAAGGTCGATTACACAGATGCCGTCATTGGTCTCATCATCAAAAAGGATGTTATTGAGCTTTGTATCGTTATGAGTAACGCGAAGAGGTATAAGCCCTTTTTTATAAAGGCTGAGAAGTCTGCCTGCTTCGGGACGTCTTTCCATAGCAAAAGCTATCTCATCCTTGACACTGTCTGCTCTGCCTGCCAGATCATTTTTAATAGCTGCCTCAAGATTATCAAAGCGCTTGGGTGTGTTATGAAAATCCTTGATTGTCTCGTGGAGAGTGTGCATAGGATAGTCTGTGAGATACTTCTGGAAATTACCGAAGGATCTGCCTGCATTTTCAAAAAGCTTCTTGTTTTCGATTTTATTGCAGGTATGGGAATTGTCGATGAAGTTATATGCTCTCCAGCACTTATCGCCAACATAGAAATAATACTTATCATTCTCAGCCTTAAGGAAGGTCAGAGTCTCCCTTTCGGGGTCACCGCCGTTTTCTGCGATTTTACCGCGAAGGTAGGTAGTAACATTAACGATGTTTTCCATAAGCTCTTCAGGATTCTTGAATACGTGAGTATTGATACCCTGAACAAGATACTTCTTTGTTTCGCCTTCGTCATCAAAGGTTATAAGAAGTGTTGTATTAATGTGTCCGTCGGTGAAAACGCTCTGAGACGTGGGCTCACCTTTTATGTTAAAGTGTCTGCACACCTTTACTATTTCATTATCTATTTCAACTGCCATAATATTACCTATATTAATTGTAATACCTTTCATCTTATATTGATTACGGCGAAGCAATCGGGATTATGAAACCCTAAGTCCAGCGTTGAAAGTTCACTGAAACTGCCGTAATGTGGATATTCTGTCAGATCACCGCACTTTGTAAAGTTACCTCTTACAGTGCATTTGTCTGCGGTGAATTCTTTTCCGTATACTTCACTGATAAGCTCGCAAGGCACAAAAAGCTCAAGGCTCCAGCCTTCGGGAGTGACATTGGTTGTAACATCTGCTTCAATATCAGTAATTTCTTTTATAAATACTCTGTTTTCACGTACACTGCCGTATTGGCTGAGATATACACCGTCGCTGTTCATCTCAAAATTAACATACTCAGTTCTGTCAGGGAAAGGACAAAGGAACATCTCCATGCAGCTGTCTTCCCAGACTCTGCCGTCCCTTTCCTTGTTGACAGCACGAAGTTGTGTTTCATCGCATCTCATACGCAGCGCAATGCCCTTATCCCTGAGAAAGCACATCTGAAAATACACATTGTATTCTCTGGCAGAGTCCCAAAGAAA
>JAZSGK010000079.1:0-10885 GCA_045532695.1 Acutalibacteraceae bacterium | reverse complement strand
TCTCAGCACTGAAAAACGCAGCTACTATAAATACGGTGATATTGCCGATAATATAGTAAGCTTCAATCTGAGAAGCTATTGGCAATGCAGTTGGTCAGACGGCAACACAGATTATATAAACAGCCGCAACGACGATTATCTAAGCTGCAGTGAAAAGCTGGGGGACTATCCCGTTATAAATCTCATCGAAGCCAAAGAAAAACTCATAGCCGGGGAGTATGTAACCTCTGCCGACGAAGAAAGCGTTGATGGCGGCAAAATCACTGAAGATGTAATAGTTAAAACAGATCTCATTTACTATACCGCCGGCAATCAGCAATTGTATATGCCTTACTACCGCTTTTATGTGAAGTACCATTCAGGCGACGGTGGAATTCAGCAATACGCCTACTTCTATATCTGTGCAATTGAAGATGAATATTTAGGTGCATATGAAAAATTCGACGGCAGTTTTCAGTGAGAAATTCATCAACACATTTTGTAAAGTGTCGAAAATTCTCTCTCAGAATAAAAATAGGCAAGAGCGGCTTTTGTGTCGCTCTTGTTTTTCGTATGCAACTGTTGATTTTGTTGGGATTTGACAAAAAGATACCAAAGTTTTTATACGCCTGTGTATTATTTTGTACATTATTTATATAAGTATAACAATGTGTTTAAGATTTGTTAATTTTTCCTCATTAAAATCTTAATGTATTCATATTTGTTTGGAGAGATTTAAAATGAAGAGAATCATGGAGAGACACAAGGCCATTACAGGTGCCCTTGTGATGGTTGTATTTCTTCTCACATCACTTTTTGTTGTTTCACACGCAGTTTATCACCGCTCATTCTTTGCAACAGTCATTGAAATATATATGACTGTCATTGACCGTGAGGCAATGTACGCCGCTTATGCTAAGCCCGGCCATATTGCTTATGCGAAAGCTGTGGAAGAAACTACTGACAGTGCAAAAGAAAACCGCAAATTACCTGAAGCTCATATTAAGCCCGCAGGCGTAAGTATGGATATTCCCTATTACTACGATTACGAGCACGGTATGCAGGTTTATCATTTCAACGAGGATGCAGAGTCCGATAAGCTGATTATTTATTATCCCGGTGGCGGATATATCAATCAGCCCTTGAAGTACCATTGGAAAATCATCAATAAGCTCGCGCAGGAAATCGGTTGCCCCATACTTATGCCTGTTTATCCCAAGGCACCCGAGTATACCTGCGAAGAGTCTTATGAAATAGTAATGGAATTCTACCTTGATGCAATCGAGGACAGAGATTTCGAGACCCTTGTCTTTATGGGCGACTCATCAGGCGGCGGTATGTCAATGGTAATGTCACAGCTTCTCAGAGATAACTATCCCGAAGCTCCTCAGCCCGATGAAATCATTCTTCTTTCACCCTGGATGGACGTATCTATGGATAACGAAGAAGCAGAAGCAGTTGACCCTGTTGATCCCATGCTTGACGTACCCGGTATCGCAGTAGTAGGTCAGATGTGGGCAGGTGAAAAGGACGTACACGATCCTATGGCAAGCCCCATTTACGGCACATTCGAAAATCTCGGACATATAAGCATTTTTGCAAGCACACGTGATATTCTTTGCCCCGATGACGTAAAGTTCTCGGAAATGCTCACAGAGCAGGGTATAGACCACATCTGTGTTGTTGAGGAAGGTCTTAACCATCCTTATGTTCTCTTCCCCATTCCCGAAGCAAAACAGGCTCAGGAAATGATCGTTGATATCATCAACGGCAACTATTAATTGTCCCTTCCGAAAAACTAATTATTGACAAACTGTAAACAGTAGTATATAATAGGGTTAAAGTAAAGAAGGAGGATATTACTATGAACGAAGAAAACAAGAATCCCGAACTCATTGAAAATCCCGAACCCGATTGGTCACTTCCTATGTTCTGGGAGGATATTACATTCTTAATTATGAGAATTTTCGAATTCATCAAATCACTTTTCTGATATTGTAATATCTGGCGGCAGTCTGTAAAGATTGCCGTTTTTTAATTGAACTTTAATGCTTTGGCGGTATAATATCTCCAAAAGGCGGTGCTTATTATGAGAATTCTTATAGCAGAAGACGAAAAGACATTAAACAGAATACTTGTTAAGCAGTTTACAAAGATAGGCTACAGCGTTGACAGCTGCTTTGACGGAGAAAGCGTATCCGATTACCTTGCAGGGGCACAGTACGATGCGGTAGTCTTAGATGTAATGATGCCGAAAAAAGACGGCTTCGAGGTTTTAAGAGAAATGCGCAGTGCAGGCAACAGTACCCCCGTCATTTTTCTTACGGCAAAATCCGATATTGAAGACAGAGTCTTCGGCCTCGACAGCGGCGCAGACGATTATCTTGTAAAGCCCTTTTCTTTTGAGGAGCTGGCTGCGAGAATAAGACTTATTACAAGAAAGCAGACAGGCAACAGCAGTAATATATATACCCTGGGTGACCTGAGTGTCAACCTTAAGTCCAGACAGGTATCAAGAGGCGGAGTTGAAATTGACCTTTCTGCAAGGGAGTACGCCATACTCGAATGCCTCATAAGAAATGCGGGCACAGTTATGTCAAGAGAAAAAATTGAAAACAGCGTCTGGAATTACGACTATATGGGCGGTACCAACGTAATAGACGTTTACATAAGATATCTTCGCAAGAAAATCGACGAGGGCTTTGATGAAAAGCTCATTCATACCGTAAGAGGTGCAGGCTATGTCCTGAGAAGAGAGAAAGAGGAATAAGGAGGAAAGCGTATGTTCAAGGGTAAATCCCTGCCTTTCAGAATAAATTTGTGGTACACTGCCTTTATCTTCCTTCTTTCAGTGGGGCTTATAGTTATGATAAGCATTGCAGGCCATATGGCTCAGCGTACCGAGGCACAGCAGAATCTTATAAGAAGTGTCGAGAGAAATATGGACGAAATCGAGGTTGATGACGGCGTACTTGATATTGAATCGGACTTTGCCTTTAAAAACGGCAATGTGAATACAGTTGTTTTCTCGGGTGCAGGAGAAGTCCTTGCAGGCGAGTATCCTGAGGGGGTCAGCACAGATGAGCCCTTGCAGAACGGCGAATTCAGGACAGTCGATATAGACGGCAAGGATTATTATATCTATGACAGCATCATCGAGTACAGCAAGTACGAGTATAAAATCAACGGCGTGACAGGTGATATCTTCTCGAATGAGAGCGAGGGTATTGACGGCTATACACCTTATGAGGGCGACCTTGACAAAAAAGGGGAGGGCTGTGCACTTACCTATGCCGAAGCTCTTGACATTGCTCTCAAAGACAAAGGCATTGCCGCAGAGTCCGTAGTGCTCATAACAGCTAAGGTATATGAATATTACGATAACCCATTATATGAGCTTGAATTTTACTCTGCCGAGAAGGCTTACGAGGATGTATGGGTAAGAGGTATAGTGCGCGCTGATAGCGAAGACGGCATATGGAGTACCATCACAATTGCGGCACTTCTGCTTTTACCGCTGTACGTGGCAGTTGCGTCTTTCTTAGGCTACAGAATCGCAAAGAAATCAATGAAGCCCATTAAAGAGCTGAGGAAAACCGCCAATGAAATTCAGTCGGGTCAGGACCTTTCAAAACGAATAGAAATCAATGACAGGGACCCGGATATCAGAAATCTTTCCGACAGCTTCAATAATATGATAGAGCGCCTTGATGCTTCATTCAGCGCCCAAAGGCACTTTACCTCCGACGCTTCTCACGAGCTCAGGACTCCCGTGTCGGTTATTCTTGCAGAGTGTGAGTATCAGCTGTCCGAAGACCTTGATGAAGAGGTAAGGGAGAGCATTGAGAGCATAAACAAGCAGGCTCTTTCTATGAAAAATCTCATCACTCAGCTTCTCAGCTTCACTAAAATCGAGCAGGGCTCACACCGCTTCGAAATGTCCGAGGAAAATCTCAGTGAAATAGTAAAAAGTGTAGCCGAGGATATAGCTAAAATCGGCACTAAGGATATAGATATTATCTGTGATGTGCAGGATAACATCACTATGACTATGGAAGTCTCTCTTATGGCTAGACTCGCAGAAAACCTCATAAGCAATGCCGTAAGATACGGCAGGGAAAATGGCTTTGTAAAAGCCTCTCTGACGCGGCAGGGTACGGATATAGTATTCAGTGTCGAGGATAACGGTATAGGCATTGCAGAAGGCGATATGGATAAAATATGGCAGAGATTCTACCGTGTGGATAAGGCACACTCAAGAGAAGATGGCTGCAGCGGTCTGGGCCTTGCAATGGTAAAGCAGATAGCAGAGCTTCACGGCGGCAGAGTCAGTGTGACAAGTGAAATAGGAAAAGGCAGCACTTTTACTGTCATATTTCCCGATGGTAATGGACAAAACCGCATTTAAGTGATAGAATAGTTTCAGTACAGAAATTGGAGGAGATATAAATGGAATTAACACAGTCACAGCAGAAATCTCTTGAGCGCTTTCAGGCCATAGTCAGAAAGAAGACGGTTTCCGACAGAAACGGCAATATCGACAGAGAAGAATTTGCATCATTTCTGCCTATGCTCAAGGAAATCTATCCCGATGTTTTTGCGGTGGTAGAAAGTCAGCTTATCAATGAATTCGGTATACTTTTGCGCTGGAAGGGTAAAAACTCCGCTCTTGCACCTGTAGTGCTTATGGCTCACTATGACGTTGTATCCGATAAAGACCAGAATTGGGAGCACCCTGCCTTTGAGGCCGAAATTCACGACGGCGTTGTATGGGGCAGAGGTACCATCGATAATAAATGCATTTTCACAGGCGTGCTTGAGGGTATGGAAAAGCTTATCCTTGAGGGTCACACACCTGAAAGAGATATCTATTTCGCTGCAGGCAACAACGAAGAGGTTGCAGGCGACACAATGATTAAGATTGCCGAATGGTTTACCGAAAACAACATTAAGCCCTGGTTTGTCCTTGATGAGGGCGGAGCAATTATGACAGAGCTTCCTATGGGTATCACACACCCCTTTGCTATGGTGGCAGTATCCGAAAAGGGCTGGGCAACAGTTAAAATCACTCTCAAAGGCGAAACAATTGCCCATGCTGCTAAATCCACAGGCAAGGTGCCCGTACCCGTAAAAATGCTCAGAGCTATGGCTAAGCTTGATTCTACACCGATGCCTGCTCAGTTTACTCCTCCCGTTGAGGGTATGCTCAAGGCTTTTGCGCCCTACGCCAGCAAGCCACTCAATATCGTTATGGATAAGGTTTCAATACTCAAGCCTGCTATCAAAAAGGTTATGGAGGGTATAGAGGACGCCGCCGCAATGATAAGGACAACTATCAACCTTATCGGCATTGACGTGCCCAACAAGGGTAATCTTCCCGCTGATACAGCTGTTGCAACCTATAGACTTCGCATAGCTCCCCACGATACTTTAGAGGCTGTCCTCGATCACATAAAGAAGGTTGTCGGCGACGAATTTGAGGTGACCGCAGAAAACATCTCCCTGCCTGCGCCTATTTCCGACCATAAGACTCAGTCCTTCGAATACATAAAATCAACAATCAACAAGGTCTTCCCCGATGTCGGCGTTGCACCCTTTATTCTCAATGCCGCAACTGATGCAAGACACTTCAGAAATGTCTGCAAGGAAGTATACCGTTTCGGCGGCTTCAGAATCGACGATGAGCTTTTCAAGTCAGTGCATAATGCCAACGAAAGACTCCCCGTTGATGTTTTCCTCAAGTCCATCGACTTCTATGTTGAGTTTATGAAAAATCTCAGATAAAAAATAAAGCGGGCAGAATGCGTGGGTGTCCTGAGGACACTCACGCAGTTTTATTCGCCTTTCGGCGAGTGATATTGCTTCGCAGTTATATAATGCTACGCATTGTGATATTGTCCTTCGGACAGTTTTATGTGAATAAAATAACACTGAAATCGAAGATTTCAATATCACTATGCCGAAAAGTGCATAATATCACTCTTTCCGAAGGAAAGAATAGTACCTAATGCTAAAGGCGCACTTACTCACCACTTTTAGTGACAGTGCAAAAAAGTAAGAGTTAATGTAGTTTTTGCTACATTAACTCTTTTTGTCCTTTAGAGTACGGCAGAAAAACTGTCCGCTTGTTTTGTACGCGTGTAAGTGAGTGTAATATAAAAATAAGAGCCCGCCAAGTCGGTGGGCTCTGTTTTTTGTTTGCTTGAGATTAAGCAAGTGTATAGGGGCCAACGATATAGTCGCCGATGTTGGATGTTGTAAGCACTGTTGAACCGATTTTGTTTGTGCCTGAAAGTTTAACCTTAACAGGGATATCGGTTGTGTTAACGATAAGCTTGAATACACCGTTGTTGCTGTGGAAGTTATTTCCGCCTGCAAAAACGATAGTATTTATACCTACTGATTCATCACTGATATATACAGCAGCATTTACATAAGCTGTTGCCATATTTTTGATGGTTACAGTGTTAGCCTTATAATTTCTGTTCCAGAAATAAAGAGCAACATCTACATTCATCGGATATTTACCGTCAGTTGTGTAGTTGAAATTTTTGTCAGCTGCTATAGTGCTGTTTTTAATCTGTGTAAAATAAGTTTCATACTTTACTGCGGGAGCTTCAGTAGTGGGTTCTTCAGTAGTGGGTTCCTCTGTTGTGGGTTCTTCTGTTGTGGGTTCCTCAGTTGTGGGTTCCTCAGTTGTAGGTTCCTCTACATCGGGAGCTGTTGTTGCTTCCTCTTCGTCACCCTTGCCGCATGTGCATTCGCCTTCACATGTGCAATCGTCTTTGTCAGCGTCATCTGCCTTTGTCTTGTGAATTTCATCACAGAAGGGGCATTCCTTGTCGAGTACGCCAAGAATACCGCCAACAAGGCTGTGAATAGCTTTTGCGAGATCCTTTGCAAATGAGAAAGCACTTTCAAGTGCTGCACCGTAATTGCCGTCATTGTAATTATCAACAACGCCCTGAGCTGAGTCGGCAACACCGGCTGTTGAAGGGATTGCAGCAACTGAGAAAATCATTACAACTGCAATGATTAAAGCCAATATCTTTTTCATCAGAAAAATACCTCCATTTCTTTTTTTGTAAATAAATTGGCATTTAAATTATATACCTTTGAGACTTTGGTGTCAACAGTTTGTTAATATTTCTTCAGGGTAATTTTATAAAATTTGACACTTCATAAAAAAATATAACTCCCCGTTAACCGAGGAGTTATATAAGGTTATTCAGCCTGATTATGCTACCTGTGAAACAGTGTAGGGACCCTCAATATAGTCGCCGATGTTTGCAGCTGAGATAATTGTACCGTTGCTGAGTTTCATTTCACCGGAGATGATGATTGATACGGGAGCACCTGAGTTGTTGATAAGAAGCTTGAAGCCTTCAACAGCGTGGAAGTAGTTGAAAGTGTCTGTATCTTTGAATACAAGCTTGCCTGTTGTAGCGCCTTCTTCAAGGATAATAGCTGTCTTAACGTTTGCAGTAGCCATACCGTCGATGGTGATGCTCTTTGTGGGAACAGTGAATACATAAGCAGCGTCAACGCTCTGGGGATAGGGATTCTTGAATGACATATCCTTGTTTGCGAAAGCAGCACCGATTACTGTGCCTGCTGTTTCGTAAAGAGGAGCATCCTCTTCCTTGTCACCCTTGCCGCATGTGCATTCGCCTTCGCATGTGCACTTGTCATCAGCGTCTGCGTCATCATCAGCTGCACCGTGAACCTTTTCACAGAAAGGACATTCCTTACCGAGAACGCCAAGGATACCGCCAACGAGATCGTGGATAGCTGCTGCAAGGTCTTTTGCAAATGTGAATACGTTGTCGATTGTAGCATAGTAGTCACCTGCATTGAAGCTGTCAGCAACAGCCTGGCCTGACTCAGCAACGCCTGCTGAAGCGGGAACTGCAGCAATTGAGAACATCATTACTGCTGCAATGATTAAAGCCAAAATCTTTTTCATTAGAAAATACCTCCATTTCTTAATTTAAATTGGCATAATAATTATATATCGAATTATTTGTATTGTCAATAATATTATTACGGTAATTTTAATAAAATGAAATTTTATCAGGTGATAAAACAGCCGGTTTTGTTTTATGCTGAAATAAATAATAAAAGACACAGAGCAGTTGCCCTGTGTCTCTAAGTTGCTTTTACCAGATAACTCTTGTTTCAATTTCTTCAGTGATGAGCTTGATGAAGTCCTCAGCAGCCATTGAACCCTGGTCGCCGTGACCGCGTTTTCTGACTGAAACTGTGCCCTCTTCTGCTTCCTTGTCGCCGATAACAAGCATATAAGGAATCTTTTCGAGCTGAGCCTCACGAAGCTTGTAGCCGAGCTTTTCGCTTCTTGTGTCAATATCAACATCGTCGATGCCTGCTTCCATAAGCTTAGCCTTGACAGCGTAAGCGGCGTCCTGATGACGGTCTGCAATAGGAAGAATGCGAACTTTTTCGGGTGCAAGCCATACGGGGAAAGCACCTGCATACTTTTCAATAAGGAGTGCGAGGGTTCTCTCGTAGCAGCCGATTGATGTTCTGTGAATGATGTAGGGGTTCTTCTTGGTACCGTCTTTATCTACATATTCCATACCGAACTTTTCAGCAAGCATCTGGTCGATCTGGATTGTGATAAGGGTGTCTTCCTTGCCGTGTACGTTCTTGATCTGAATGTCAAGCTTGGGACCGTAGAAAGCAGCTTCACCGATACCGATCTTATAGTCAATGCCGATATTGTCAAGGATTTTATACATTATACCCTGAGCCTCGTCCCACTGCTCTTTTGTACCGATATACTTTTCTGTATCTTCGGGATCCCACTGTGAGAAGCGGTAGGATACGTCATCATAAAGACCGAGAGTCTTGAGCATAAAGATGCAAAGGTCGAGACAGCCTCTGAATTCCTCTTCAAGCTGTTCAGGGGTACACATAAGGTGACCCTCTGAAATTGTGAACTGACGGACTCTTATAAGACCGTGCATTTCGCCTGAAGCTTCGTTTCTGAAAAGTGTTGAGGTTTCGCCGAGTCTCATGGGAAGATCTCTGTAGGAGCGTGCTCTGTTGAGATATGCCTGATACTGGAAGGGGCAGGTCATGGGACGAAGTGCAAATACTTCATCGTCCTTTTCCTCGTCACCTAAAACGAACATACCGTCCTGATAGTGATCCCAGTGACCTGAGATTTTATAAAGGTCGCTCTTAGCCATAAGAGGTGTCTTTGTACGGAGCCAGCCTCTCTTCTTCTCCTCGTCTTCAACAAAGCGCTGAAGTGTCTGCACGATATGAGTACCCTTGGGAAGAAGAATGGGAAGTCCCTGACCGATATAGTCAACGGTTGTGAAGATTTCAAGCTCTCTGCCGAGCTTGTTGTGGTCGCGCTTCTTTGCTTCCTCGAGCTGAGCGAGATGTGCTTCAAGGTCAGCAGCCTTTGTGAAAGCTGTGCCGTAAATTCTCTGAAGCATCTTATTCTTGCTGTCGCCTCTCCAGTATGCACCTGTGCAGGAGGTAAGCTTGAATGCCTTTACTCTTGAAGTGTCGGGAAGGTGAGGGCCTGCGCAAAGCTCTTCAAATTCGCCCTGACGGTAGAAGGAAATCTTCTCACCCTTGTCAGAGTGCTCCTTGATGAGCTCTACCTTATAGATCTCGCCTCTGCTTTCCATAAGGGCAATTGCATCGGCAGGGTCCATCTCAAACTGCTCGAGAACAAGACCTTCTTTTACGATCTTCTTCATTTCAGCTTCAATTTTTTCGAGAATTTCGGGAGTGAAGCTGACCGAGCTGTCAAAGTCATAGTAGAAGCCGTTATCTACTGCAGGGCCGATAGCAAGCTTTGTTTCGGGGTAAAGTCTCTTGACAGCCTGAGCGAGAATGTGTGAGCAGGTATGCCAGAAGGCCTTTTTTGCGTCGGCGTCGTCAAATGTGAGAATTTCTACCTCACAGTCATTTTCAAGCTTAGTGCGAAGGTCGCAGATTTCGCCATTGACCTTAGCAAGACAAGCAGCTTTGAAAAGACCTGCACCGAGGCTCTTTGCGATGTCCATTACGCTTGTGCCGTTTTCAAATTCTTTTACGACACCGCCTTTGAGGGTTACGTTGATCATTGTAATCATCCTTTCTTTGTGAATTCGGAATTCGGAATGCGGAATTCGGAATTGCGGGATAATCCCCACAAAACTCAAACTCACACCCCGCCGAATTTATTGTGTTATGTTTTGATTTTGTTTTTTAGTTATTGATACTAACAGGCTTATAATCTCTTCACAGTCTTTATATATACTGTCAAATTGTCGTTTGGTAATATAATCAGTTTCGAATAAAAGCTCAAGCCAGTAGGCTGTTTCATCAGCTTCTTTCAATGCTATATTCAACTTAGAATAAAAGTCTGCCTTGCTCTGTCCTCTCATGGCTTCTCTTGTATTTGCACCAATACTGGTGCCGCTGCGAAGAAGCTGTTTTGATAGGACATATTCATTTTGGTCAAACCGGAGTATTTTATAAAGCTTTATTATTCTGACAGCAAAATCCTTGGTTTTGCCTAAAATAATATTATTCACATTGCCACCTCTTCATCAGACCAACTATGCGGGTACAATTTAATTTTTATAGCTCTTTCACTCGCAATTCCGAATTTTTTTGCGAAGCAAAAAGAAAAAGCTCCATCCCATGCTTTTTTGCACAGGATGAAGCTATAAAATTCGCTCCACGGTTCCACCCGTATTCCACTTTTATTGTGGCACTCAAAAACTTTAACGCAGTTCTACGGTACACCTTATTTCGGCATACTCTCAGGAGTGGTAGGCTTTGCTTCTGAAATTTACCGCACTCACAGCAAATGTGCGGCTCTCTGAAAATTCCTCTGAAACAGCCCTCTCCCTCAACGATTTATGGGATGTTAACTTTT
>JAZSGK010000008.1:0-3392 GCA_045532695.1 Acutalibacteraceae bacterium | reverse complement strand
GATAGAAATTAGAAATTTACATAAATCTTTCGGTGAAGAAAAAATATTTGATGATTTTTCTCTGACTATAAGCCAAGGCGAATTTGTTATTGTTGCAGGAGCAAGCGGCACAGGAAAAACTACACTTTTGAATATAATAGGAGCTTTGGAAAGCTATGATGCAGGTGAGGTTTTATTTAAAGGCAAACAAATCAAAACCTCTAAAGAAAAACGGATTTTTTGGCTAAATGAGGTCGGATTTTTATTTCAGAATTTCGCCTTAATTGAAAATAAGACAGTAAAAGAGAACTTAGAAATAGTTAAGCCGAGTGCAATGTCTGATGTCAGTATAGATGAAGCATTAAACAAAGTCGGTTTAATAAACAAAAAGGATAAAAAAGTATTTACTCTTTCCGGCGGAGAACAGCAACGCATAGCAATAGCAAGGTTGTTTTTAAAGAAATGCAATTTGGTTTTAGCGGATGAACCCACAGGCTCATTAGACAGAAAAAATGCCGAGGTGGTTATGGATTTAATAAGAGACTTAAATAAACAAGGAAAAACTATTATTCTTGTAACTCACGATGAGCAAATTATTAATTCCGCTGAACGGGTTGTAAGACTTTGATGTAGGAATAAATCATTTTAAGCGGCGGGATAAAACCTGTCGCTTGAGCACTCTTTCCCCGCGTACCAAAAAAATCAAAAAAAATCACATTTTACCTCTTGATTTTTGACTTTTGCTGTGCTATAATACCGCAGATAAAAACGAGAGGAACGGTGAAGATGATGTGTATGATGGCTAAGACTCAATTCCAGTGCCACGGTCATTTTTGCTTTTCGTTTTCTTCAATGGATAATATTTTAACTTTTTGCGAGTAACTTTTTTTGTTACTCGTTATTTTTTTATTCATTTTTTATGCAAACTTTATTGATTTATATAAATAGATAATGTATAATATCTTAATAGGTTATTAGGTAATTTTATTTGTGATAACCGAAATCACAAAAGGAGATAGATCAAAAATGAAACACTTACTCAAATTACTCGACTGGTCAACTGAAGAAATTATCAGCACTCTTGACCTTGCCGACAGACTCAAGGAAGAAAAGAAGAAGGGTATCAGACACCCGATTCTTGAAGGTAAAACTCTCGGTATGATTTTCGAAAAGTCATCAACAAGAACAAGAGTTTCTTTCGAGGTTGGTATGCATGAGCTCGGCGGACAGGCTCTCTTCCTTTCTTCAAAAGAGCTTCAGATCGGCAGAGGTGAGCCCGTAGAAGATACGGCAAGAGTACTCTCACGCTTCCTTGACGGTATTATGATAAGAACCTTTGAGCAGAGCGAAGTTGAAGCTCTTGCAAAGTATGGCACAATCCCCATTATTAACGGTCTTACAGACTTCTGCCACCCCTGTCAGGTACTCGCTGACCTTCAGACTATCCGCGAGTATAAGGGTACACTCGAAGGCAAGAAGCTCTGCTATATCGGTGACGGTAACAATATGGCAAACAGCCTTATTGTCGGCGGTATCAAGACAGGTATGAAGGTTGCAATCGCTTGTCCCAAGGACTATCAGCCCGACGCTGAAATTATGGCATGGGCTAAAGAAAACGGTGACTTCCTTTGCACAGATAACATCTTGGAGGCTGCTGCAGGCTCAGATGTACTTTATACTGACGTATGGGCATCAATGGGTCAGGAAGGCGAAGCTGAAGAAAGAAAGAAAATCTTCAAGGACTATCAGATTAACGACAGCGTTGTTGCTGTATCAAATGAAGGTGTTATGGTACTTCACTGCTTACCCGCCCACCGCGAAGAGGAAATCACAGCTAAGGTATTCGAAGAGCACGCAAACGAAATCTTCGACGAAGCTGAAAACAGACTTCACGCTCAGAAGGCTGTCCTCGTAAAATGTATGATAGACTGATATTAAGTTAAAAACTTCAAGAATATATGTGAAAGGAAACTTCATCTTAAGGTGAAGACGGTGCGTTTAATGAAAAAGCGTTATTTGGTACTCAGTGACGGTACAGTGTTCGAGGGCTACGCTTTCGGTGCTGACAAAACTGCAATCGGTGAGCTCATTTTTAACACAAATGTTGTGGGCTATATCGAAACTCTCACAGACCCCAACTATTACGGACAGATTGTTTTGCAGACATTCCCGGCAATAGGTAACTACGGTATCATCGAATCAGACTTTATCGGTGAGTCAAAGCTTCAGGGCTATGTTGTAAGAGAGTGGTGCAAGGCGCCTTCAAATTTCAGATGCGAATATGATATTGATAAATTTCTCAAGGATAAGGATATTCCCGGTGTTTACGGCGTTGACACAAGAGAGCTGACCTGCATTCTCCGTGAAAACGGCAGTATGAATGCAATTATCTGCGATGCTGTACCCGAAAATCTCGACGAGGTAAAGAACTTCAGAATTGTAAATGCCGTTGAAAATACAGGCAGCAAGGAAGCTTCGGTATATCTTCCCAAGACTGAAATCAAAAAGCATATCGCTTTAATTGATCTCGGTTCAAGCAAAAACCTTGAGGTAACTCTTATGGATAAAGGCTACAAGGTAACTGTAATGCCTTATAACTTCAAATCTGATGATGTGCTCTCACTCGGTGCAGATGCTGTTATCATCACAGAGGGCCCGGGCGATCCCAAAGAAAACGGTGCAATCATCGAAGAAATCAAAGCTCTTTTCGGAAAGCTTCCCATGTTCGGTATGGGTCTTGGTCATCAGCTTATGGCTCTTTCTCAGGGCGCAGATACCTACAAGCTTTCCTACGGTCACCACGGCTCAAATCAGCCTGTAAAGATCGTCGGTACACAGAGATCAGTTATTGTTTCTCAGAATCACGGTTACGCTGTTTGCAAAGACAGCATAAAGAAGGGTGAAATCAGCTATTCAAATGTAAATGACGGTACAGTTGAGGGTATCGCATATAAGGCTGACAAGGCTTTCTCAGTGCAGTTTGAGCCTACAGACGATATAATCGCAGAATTTTTGAAAGGATTGGAGGAGTAAACAATGCCGCTTAATAAAGATATCAAAAAAGTTGTTGTTATCGGTTCAGGTCCTATCGTAATCGGTCAGGCTGCTGAATTCGACTATGCAGGCGCACAGGCCTGCCGTGTACTCAAGCAGGCAGGTATGAATGTTGTACTTGTTAACACCAACCCTGCTACAATTATGACAGATAAGGCTCTCGCAGATGAAATCTACCTTGAGCCTCTTACATCAGAAACATTAAAAAGAATCATCAAGCTTGAAAAGCCCGACTCACTTCTTGCAGGTCTCGGCGGTCAGGTAGGTCTTACTCTTTCAATGCAGCTCTGGAAGGAAGGCTTCCTTCAGGAAAACGGCGTTAAGCTTATCGGTACTGATGTTGAAGCTATTGACAAGGC
>JAZSGK010000212.1:0-13949 GCA_045532695.1 Acutalibacteraceae bacterium | reverse complement strand
CTTATAAATATTTCATTACGTGCCGATGAAAAAATCAATCCGGGCAACAAGCTTTCTAAGAAGATAGTCCTTATGGATGAGATTGTACCCAATGAGGTCTTCACAGGCTTCCCGAATCTTATCCCTATGCCTCTTCAGACTCTGCCCATATTCCTTTCCTCAATGGTTGATCAGCAGATCACACCGCCTTATCTTGAGGTTACTGAAAGCTTCGGTGTACCCGCTGACGTTTGTCCTCTTCCAAGTGCTGAGGCAGGTGTTGCTATAGAAGACGATTACCCGAAAATGGGCTGCTGTATGGTTGGTACAAATATGCCCTGCGATGGCTCGATTATGAATTCCTCCTTCCTCGACAGAAGACTCAACCTCCCGACTCACTGTTTCGGGGTACCCCTTCGCTATGACGGTGAAGATGTTCAGGAATACGCCGTAGAAGAAATCAAGTCCCTTATTAAGTTTATAGAAGAGCAGACAGGTGAGAAGTTCGACTGGGATGCATACTTCAGAAGAATGAAGGACTACAACAAACAGCTCGACTACGAGAGACAGAAATGGGATATCAACAAAACTCCCTATCCTCAGATGACAGGTGCCTGCTTCTGGCTTTACAGAATCTTCTACTTCAACCTTTCGGGCGGTACTAACGAAAAGTTCCTCAAGGTTGATGAAAAGGTCAACAAGATAATGATGAAGGCATACGAGAAGAAAACTCCCGTATCAAAGGAAATGCGTCACAGAGCTGTTGTATGGTCATGTCCTGCAAACTACTATACCTCCTTTGCAAACTGGCTGGAAAACTGCTGGGGTATGAACGTAGTTATGGATATGGAAACTATGATCTCATATCTCGAAATCGACACAGAAGACAAAGAGCAGTCCCTCAAAGACCTTGCAAAGACTTATCAGCGCTCAATTATGCGTAAGCACACCAAGGGCGGTTACAGAAATGTTGTTGACGAGCTCTGGAGAATCGTTGAAGAATACAATGCTGATACGGTTATTATGTATGATCAGATTTCCTGCAAGGGTATGGACGGTCTTACAGGTATATTTGACGATCAGGCAAGAGAAAGAAATGTCAATTTTATCTGGGTACAGCAGGACCTTATGGACCCCCGTACAATCTCGAGAAGAGATATGCGTGAGCAGGTAAACAAATATATGCAGACCGTTCTTCAGGAGGAGCCATTAGACCCCTCACTTGTAGATTTCGAAGACGACTTAGCTTGGTAAGATAAAGGAGAATTGATTATGAAATATTTTGGCGGATGCGATGTAGGTTCAACCTACACAAAATGCGTTATTTTAGATGAAAACGGCAAAATGGTTGCCAATGTTACAAACAGAAGTAAAATCAACCCCGTTGCAAGTGCGGAGATTGCTCTTGGCGATGCAGTGGCTCAGGTTGAGGGACTCGGTTCAGCTGAGGAGCTGACATATCTCATCGGTACCGGATACGGCAGAAACAAGGTGCCCTTTGCTGATGAAAACATTTCCGAAATCAGCTGTCACGCTATGGGCGTTCACGTTACAAATCCCGATGTAAAGGCTATTATCGATATCGGCGGTCAGGACGTTAAGGGTATAGCTATCGACACTGACGGTACAGTAAAGAACTTTGCAATGAATGACAAGTGTGCTGCAGGTACCGGCAGATTCTACGAGGCTATGGCAAATGCTTTTGAAATGACACTTCCCGAATTCTCGAAGCTGTCACTTCAGGCTAAGAACACAATCCCCATCACAGCTCAGTGTACTGTTTTCGCTGAAAGTGAGGTTATCTCCCTTGTAGGTGAGGGTAAGCCTATGGACGAAATCGCAGCAGGTATTCAGCTTGCAGTTGCAAAGAGATGCTTCGTTATGGCTAAAAAGGCAGGCGCTGCAGACAGCATTACACTCACCGGCGGCTGTGCAAAGAATGACGGTCTCAAGGCCGCTATCGAAAAGGTACTGAAAATCAAGGTTGTTGAACTCAGCACCGACCCTCAGCTTATGGGTGCTCTCGGTGCGGCAGAGTACGCAAGACAGAAAGGTCTCAGTAAGGTGAACTGATATGGAGATAGTTTTAATTATACTCGCTGTCATAGTATGCCTCTTCGTCATAACCTTTGCTATCTATTGGTTCAATCTTGATATGAAGCTCGTAAGAGTAGTTTACGACTGGCTCTGGAAAAATCGCTATGACAAAATGAAAAGGGATAAAAAACTGTAATGAACTTTTTTGATTCTTTAATCGGTGATATTTTTTCTCTGACAGCTGAGCTTACGAAAAAGGAACTTCCTCTGAGTGAAAAGCTCTGGAGGGATACGGGCTACAGTCAGGTTATACTTCAGCGTGATACTGCCTTCGAGCTTGAGGGAACAGGCTTCAACCTTGTTACGAGTGCTCCCGTAGAAGAGGGGATTACCGTTATAGGTGATGACCTCGGAAGCATAGAGAAAAGCAGAAAATTTGCGAGAGTCTGCCTTGTTCAGATCGAGGACGAAGAGGATCAGCAGAAGGCATATAACCTGATTCGTAAAATCGAGTATGTCAAATATCATCACTTCCCTGAGGGGTATATGATAAGAACCTCTTCACGTTCTCATAAAGAGGCTGTGCGTGTATCGAAAAAAGCTATCGGAGACGGTATCAGCTTTCAGAAAGTCGGCAGTCTGCTTATCAGTAAATATAAAGAGAATCCTGCCGTTAAGAGCGTCAGGGTAATTTACATAACTGCCGAAAATGCTGACTACAGAGAGCTCGAAGAACTTGCAAAGAAAAACAACAGCATCACCGAAACACTCAACCACATTATGAACAGCGTAAAATTTGACTGCGATTCCTGTAACCTTAAGCCTATATGTGACGAGGTAGAGGGAATGAAAGAACTGCATTTCAAAAATGCGTCAATGGGGTAAGCTATGGATAAAAAAGATGTTATTGAATTTTTTGACAGTATGGCACCCGGTTGGGATAATGACCAGATAAGAAATGAAGAGGTCATCAGTCTTATACTCAGTAAAGGCGGTATCGCAAAGGGTAAGCAGGTGCTCGATGTGGCCTGCGGTACGGGTGTACTTTTCCCTGATTATATAGCTCTCGGTGCAGAAGTGACGGGTATTGACATTTCCAAGGAAATGGTGAAAAGAGTCAGAGAAAAATTTCACGATACAGAAGTAATATGTGGTGACGCTGAAACCTACGGCTTCGGGAAGCTCTTTGATGCAGTTATGATTTATAACGCTTTTCCTCATTTTGTAAATCCGAAGGCTCTTTTTAAAAATCTCATAAAGCATCTTAAATCGGGTGGCAGACTCACTGTTGCCCACGGAATGAGCGAAAAGGAACTTCAGGAGTGCCACTCGGGCAAGGCGAACAGAATTTCCCTGCCTTTACCGTCAAAGGAAGAACTCTCAGAGCTGATGAGTGAATTCTGCGATGTTGATGTTATGATATCCGATGACAGAATGTATATGGTATCTGGTGTAAAATCAGAATAAATAATAACAGCCCACCGTTAAATGTGGGCTGTATTTCTGCTTTAAGCTATGTTTATCAGCAGCAAAGGTCTTTTAAGAAAGAAAGCTCATCATCGCTGATATTGCCGTCTACGGCAAAGATAAGCGCAAGCAATGTTGCAAGGTAGGTGAGCTCATCGGTGTTCATTGCAATGGCAATGTCACGAAGGTCGGTGATGATTCTCTTATCTGCCTTGACCTGCTCAACGAAGCCGTGGAAATCCTTTTCGCTGATGCCGATGATGTCGGTAATAAGCTTGATTTCGATAGGTGACAGCTCATCGTCAACGGTAGCCGTATAAGCTGCAAGACCCACAAGAATAATGGGTGCTGAGTCGCTGTCGGAATACTTTTCAATAATCTCCAGAAGTGATGTAACGTTCTCTTTTCCTTTTTCTACAATCTCATCGTAGCTGAGCTTAGCTACGGAGTGTAATAATCTGCTCCAATCTCTCATCTCATTTTCTCCTAATTTAAATATTTGGTAATTAGATTATATATCCCAAAAGGTATATTGTCAATGAGTTTCGGCATTTTCTGTTGTAGCGGCTTTGTTTTTAAGACCCAGGTTCAGTGCATTGACAGGACACTCCTTGACACAAAGTCCGCATCTTATACATTCGGCACTCTTTGGTTTTTCGGCAGGGTACACACCCATTTTGCAGACCCTTTCACATTTGCCGCAGGAAACACACTTATCTTTGTCACAGTGAAGTCCCACAGCCGAAATTTTGTTGAAAGCCCCATAAATTGCACCGAGAGGGCAAAGGTACTTACAGAAGGGGCGGTAGATAATGACCGAAAGGACAATCAGCACAATAAGAATGGCAATTTTCCATGTGTAAAGCCAGCCTATAGTCTGACGAAGACCCTCATTGAGAAGAACAAGAGGAATACCACCCTCGAGAGTGCCCACAGGGCAGATATATTTGCAGAACCATGGGTCGCCGATACCGAGAGCGTCAACGGCAACAAGGGGGAGAATCACTACAAACATAGAGAGAATTACATATTTTAAATATCTGAGTATTCTGTCGCCCTTGAAGGTGTTTATTTTTTTTATGAATGGAATCTTATGAAGTAAATCCTGAAAAAGACCGAATGGGCAAAGCCAGCCACAGACAAATCTTCCGCAGACGGCACCGACAAACATCAGGAAGCCTACCACATAAAATGCCATTTTGTATTCTCTCGAGCCGAAGACCGACTGCAAGGCGCCGATGGGACAGGAGCCGAGAGCTCCCGGGCAGGAATAACAGTTCATTCCGGGTACGCATAATTTTTTGAGAGGGCCCGTATAGATTTTACCCTGTAAAAAGCCTGTCACAAAGCTGTTGGTTATTATAGTCCATATACCTTGTACCGTATGGCGCAGGGTTTCTTTTTTAGTTTTCTTTTTCTCAGCCAATTCCGATACACTCCAGACATATTCTTATTGCCTTTGCAAAAACAGTCATCATTTCTCCGCGGTAAATGCCGAAAGCCATAAAGGCGATACCTATAAGAGAAGTAATGAGCGGCTTTAAGGGAAACTCTTTTTTATTCATAATCTCACTCTTTCTTAGTTCTTTCTATAATAATAGCACAGATTATTGTATTTGGGTAGTTGTTTTTGCTAAATTGACTGATTTTACATATCAGAGTTTGCAGTGTCAGAATAATTGAATTTGAGAAATTTAAAATGCTGAATAGAATCAGCAAAACCAAAGCGGTGCAGGAACTAACCTGCACCGCAAAGTCTTATCTTGTTTTACCATTTATTCTCTACATATTCACAGAAAGCGTGAAGATCCTTGATTTCAAGCTTTGTGCCATCGTCAAGTGTTACATCACCGCTCCAAACACCGTGTACCTGATGGGTGTGCATTCTTGCAATACCCACATTCATATCCGAATGGTGGTCAAAGGTGGGTTTCATTGTGAGATTGAATCTGCCGTCCTCTGAAACGAACTTCCAGTCATTCATAAATTTATCGGGCTTGGGAAATACCTCAACGTCAACTGCACCGAACTTGTGTGCCTTGCCGTCATAGAAGAGGCAGGTCTCTGTTGCGTTGCTTTCGTCACCGATTGCCCATGTGATTTCGAAGCCGAAAAGGTGTTTTTCGCCGTTTGCATCGGTTATGTACTGTGAGCCGTTACCCCAGTACCATACCATCTTGTGGGGAGTGTTTACTCTGCCCCAGTCGAGAGCGCAGAAAGCATTTTCCTTTGAGAATGTATAAACATCGTCGCCGAACTTATATGTACCCTCACAAGGCATACAGTTCTGCTTTGTTGTCATAAAGTACTTCTTGTTATCGCCGGGGAAGGGGAGTACGGTTGTAATGTTTTCGAGGCCCGGCATAATGTCCATATTGAACTCGCATTCAACAATCTTGCCCTTAAGAGGCATCCTGAACCAGAGGCGTCTTGATGTTTCCTTGGTATCGAAGTCGAATTCTGCTTTGCCGATCTTATCCTTATATCTGTTGGGTACGTCGCCCTTGGGTGGGGGAAGATGCTTCTTACCGCCAAGGTAAAGCTGAGTGGCGTCTGCGATAACCTTACCTGCCTGAAGGTCGATGAGCTTAGCTGCAACATAGCCGCCGATACCAATATTTGCAAAACTGAGCTGTACCATATAATGGTCGTCCTGCACCTGATAGAAGTCCCATTCCTTTTTGCTCATGGGGCTGCCCTTTTTAACATAGTCTCTGTTATACTCGAAAACATTGTGTCTTGCCCAGCCCTTTGCTAAAAGTGTGCCGTCGGGAGAGAGAAGGGGAGTGCTTTCGGTGTATTCTGTCTGCTTTGATTTTACTTTCCAATCCCGGAAAGGAACATAGGTTCTTGGAATTTCCATACTCATAATATTTTCTCCTTTACTTAATAGTGTGATAATATTGTAGCAGATTTTCTTTAGTAATTCAATAATTATGTTTATAAATTATATATTTTTAATAGCCATAAGAGAGAAAGTGTGATATAATAGCTTCATAAATTCAGAAAGAGGGAGATAAAATGAAAACCAAGGAAAAAATTATGCTTTCTGAGGAAAAAGAACTCAGGAAGCTTACTGCAAGAAGAAACAAGGGTACTTACGCCGGCTATTTCGGTATGCTGCTGTTTCTCATTGCCTTTGTAAATATTCTCGATGAGGTAACAAGTAATCTTTCCGTATCGGTACAGTCCTCCTTTGTTACGGAGTTTTTCGTGAACAAGGGCCTTTTCGGTAAGACTTATACCTTTGAAGAAGGTTTGTCTCTTCACACCTCTATCAGTGTAATAAGCTATGTTTTCGGTGTTATTACACCCTTTTATAAGGCTCTCGCTGATAAGTGGGGCAGAAAACCGCTGTTTGTAATTTCCACCCTTGGTATGAGCATAGGTCTTTTCATAATCTATTTTTCTACCAACTATGTTTTCTTCCTTGTGGGTTACGCAGTAATAGGCTTCTTCTTTGCTCACGATATACAGATTATATATATTCTGGAAGAGGCTCCCGACAAGTTCAGGGCTATGATTTACAGTATACTCAAGAGCCTTGGAATCTTCGGTGTAGTGTGTATTCCTATGCTTCGTACCGCTCTTATGGGTAACGATCCCACTCAGTGGAGAAGAATTTTCCTTGTACCCGCAATTGCAGGTCTTATAGGTGCGGTACTGGTTATAGTTTTCGCCAAGGATACAAAAGTATATATGAATGAGCGTATCTCCTATCTTTCTATACCTTATGAAGAAAGACAGAGACAGAAGGAGCTTCTCAAAGAACAAAAAAAGGCTCAGAGAAATCAGTCAGGTGTATTCAACGCAGTAAAATACATCTTCTCAAACAAGGATACAAAGCGTCTTATAATTGCTCATATTATCTTCGACTCGGGTATGCCAGCCATCGCTCTTTATTATGAATCGGCAATGCATATTGCAGGTATGAGTACCGAAGAAATAACTCAGTCAATGTTTGTGCTGCCTATAGTCTATGCCTGCCTCACTCTCGTGTCGGGATTTGTGGCTGACCTCATCGGCAGAAAGAAAACTATCACAATTGCCGGTGCTCTTTGTGTAACAGGCTTTATACTCTTCTGTACAGGTATCAACAATCTCTGGAATCCCTATCTTATAGGCGGCTTCTGCGGTCTTTATCAGGGCTGTTACTGGATAGGCAGAGACTATATGAATATTATGATGACGGAAAAGGTACCCACAGATATAAGAGCCTCTGTTGTAGGTGCTGAGGGTCTGCTTCTTATTATAGGTCTTGTTGTAGGTTATCTTGCAGTAATCGTAGGCATGCTCTTCCTTCCCGTATGGCTGACTTGTCTTGTTATCGCAATACCCGGTGTTACCGTCTCAGTGATTATGCTCTTTACCCAGGTTAAAGAAACCAAGGGTGCAAATCTTGATAAAGCAGGTGAGGAAATATGATTAAGCATATAGTAATGTGGAAATTCAAGGACTATGCCGAAGGTGCAACCAGACAGGAAAATATTCTTAAGGTAAAAGCAATGCTTGAGGCTCTGCCCGAGAAAATCGATTTCATAAGAGAAATGCAGGTCAATATAAATGTAAATCCCAAGGAAAGCATGTATGATGCAGTGCTTATAAGTGCTTTCGACTCTCTCGAAGACGTGGAGCGCTACAGGGTACACCCGGAGCATAAGAAGATTTCATCCTTTGTTGCACTCATAAGAGAGGGCAGAGCAAGTGTGGATTATGAAATCTAAGTGAAATATTTTGTGGTAAAAAATTACAGATACGTAACAGTTCAGCGACAGATAATAGACTTCCGTCGCTGAATTTTATATTAAAAAGAGATGCGATTATGATGCGATATCAGGATATGGTGAGCGACTACTCACCGTGTATTCTGCATCGCTTTGCTTTGTTAATATTGAATTAATAAACTTTAAATGAAATACACAACTTTTTCAAGAGAAATTAATATTTTAACAATTGTTTAACTTTGACAAAATTGCTCGACTAATTATATCTTTTATGATACAATTAACACATTATTTTGGGCAATTACGAGAGAGATTGCCATTTTAAAATATATATGTAAAGGAGAATAGTTTTGAAAGCAAGTGAGAGCGTAAAAAACTATGCAGCATCTGTCAGAATGTATACAAACTACACTGTCAGAGAAATCAAAAAAATGTGTAAAGAGATCGGCCCGAGACCTGCCGGCAGCGAAAGCGAAAAAAAGGCTCAGGAATACATAACAGGTCAGATGAAGACTTGTGCCGACGAAGTAACAATGGAGCCCTTTGAGCTTTCACCAAAAGCATTTATGAGCTTCATCAAAATCTGCGGTACATTTCTTCTTTTTGCAGTTGCTTTTTCAATTGTAAGCGGTCTTGTTAATGTTCCTGCTCTTCAGTATGTAAGTGTTGCTCTTACAGCAGTAGCATTTGTATGTCTCGTAATGGAATTCCTTATGTATAAGCCCTTCTATGACAAGATTTTCCCGAAAGCAACATCACATAATGTTGTCGGTGTGAGAAAGGCTACAGGCGAGCTTAAGCAGAGAATTATCTTCAGCGGTCACGTTGACTCATCATTCGAGTGGACATATACACACCTCGGCGGCTGTGTGCTTCTCTATATCTGCGGTATCTATGCAGTTGTTTCCCTTATTGCAACCTGTGTAATCAACGTTCTTGATGTTGTAAATGTATTTGAAGACGGCTCAACAATTGATACTGTATTCTTCTGGGCTCAGCTTGGTTTTGCTCCCGGCGGTATAGTTGCATGGTGCTTCGTAAACTTCAAGCGCTGTGTTGAGGGTGCCAACGATAATCTTACAGGTACATTCGGTTCAATTGCAGTGCTCAAGTACCTCAAGGATAATGACATCAGCTTCGAAAATACAGAAGTTATTGCTATTGCAGCAGGTTCAGAAGAATCAGGTCTTCGCGGTTCAAAGGCTTATATGAAGGCTCACAAGGACGAACTCAAGGACGTACCTACAGTCTTTATCGGTCTTGAAACCTTCAGAGATTATGAAGATATCGCTATTTATCAGCGTGATATGACAGGCACAGTCAAGATGGATGCAGGTGCTTGTTCACTTCTTAAAAAAGCAGGCCTTGAAGCAGGTCTTGATCTTCCCTATTCATCAGTTTATATTGGTGCTTCCGATGCTGCTGCAGTTCAGCAGGCAGGCACTCCCGCCGTTACTCTTGCTGCTATGAATCCCGGTCCTCCGAGATATTACCATACAAGAGGCGACTCAGGCGACAACATGAATATGAAGACAGTTGAAAAGTGTCTTGAAATCGCACTCAATGCTCTCTTTATCTATGATGAAGAAGGCTATAAGAAAGACTACTTAGCATAATTTAAGTTAATAGTTAACGGGTACTCTGCCGAAACGGTAGGGTACCTTTTTATTTAGTTGGCGGTAGCGGTAAGAAGGGGGGCTCCGTCACCGTGGACGGTGCGCGAGTGCCTGAAGGGCACTCGTGGAAATCGCTTCAGCGATTTCACGGAGCCCCTTAGCTGTTTCCTTGCAGAACTTATTTTACACTACGCCCTGGGACAGCATAGTGTCTGCAACCTTGATGAAGCCTGCAATATTGGCGCCGGCTACAAGATTGCCATGAAGAGAGTATTCATCGGCAGCTGAGGAAATATTATGATAAATATTCACCATAATTTCTTTAAGTTTAGAGTCAACCTCATCAAAGCTCCAGGAATATCGTATACTGTTCTGAGTCATTTCGAGTGCTGAGGTTGCAACACCGCCTGCATTTGCCGCTTTTGCAGGTCCGAAGAGAATACCGCTTCGGATAAAAAGTTCAACAGCTTCCGGAGTTGAGGGCATATTAGCACCCTCTGCAACAGCAATACAGCCGTTGTCAATAAGAAGCTTCGCATCGTCATAATCTAATTCATTCTGTGTTGCACAGGGGAGTGCAATATCGCACTTGACCGACCATATTTTTTTGCAGAAGTCCTCGTAAACAGCGTCGGGGTGCTTGAGAATATAGTCCTTGATTCTGCCGCGTTTCAGCTCTTTGATTTCTTTGACAATAGACAAGTCGATGCCGTTTTTATCGTAAATATATCCACCTGAGTCTGACATTGCAACTACCTTGGCACCGAGCTGAGTCGCTTTTTCGGCGGCATAAATTGCAACATTACCTGAGCCTGAAATCACTACGGTTTTCCCATCAAAGCTCTGACCGTTTGCTCTGAGCATCTCGTCTGTAAAATAGCATAGTCCGTAGCCTGTTGCCTGAGTGCGGACCAGGGAACCGCCGTAGTTTATACCTTTTCCCGTTAGTACGCCGGTAAAGCCGTTTCTTATACGCTTATACTGACCGAAAAGGTAGCCGATTTCCCTGGCACCGACGCCGATATCACCTGCCGGTACATCAGTGTTTGAGCCGATATGTTTTGAAAGCTCCGTCATAAAGCTCTGGCAGAATCGCATAATTTCAAGATCGCTTTTACTCTTGGGGTCGAAGTCGCTTCCGCCTTTGGCACCGCCTATGGGAAGTCCTGTCAGGCTATTCTTAAATACCTGTTCAAAGCCTAAAAATTTGATGATACCCTCATACACTGACGGATGAAATCGGAGTCCGCCTTTATATGGGCCTATAGCTGAGCTGAACTGTACTCTGAAGCCGCGGTTGATCTGAACTTTTCCTTTGTCATCTATCCAGGGCACACGGAATTTTATTACTCTTTCGGGCTCGACTATACTTTCTACGATGCCTCTTTCTTTATATTCGGGGTGCCTTTCTATTACAGGCTCGATTGATTCGAGAACTTCTCTTACTGCCTGATGAAATTCGGTTTCGCCTTGATTGCGTTCAATGACTTTCTGCATAACACTGCTCAGGTATTCACTCTTGATGCTCATAGGATCTTCCTTTCGGATTTGTTCTTCTTTTATATTATGCTGATTCAGGGAGTTTATACCATGGCCGAACTTTGTTCGGCACAGGCGGGGCTCAGGGATGCGAAGCGAAGCTTCGCATCGGAGCGGCGCTCTGCGCCGCTCACACAATCCGCGCCTAGCGGATTGTGCCTGAGCCCCGCATCGCCTTCGGCGACAGCAGAAACTGAAATTTGACTGAAAACTTATTGCAAAAAACTGCAAAAACATATTGCATTTTAAGTTTTGCTGTGATATAATCACTTAAACGATTTAAAAGTTTAAAGCTTTAAAGAAATAAAGCGCTGCAAATTTATACGAAAAAACCTGAATACATTGATTAAATTTCTCAGATTTATTGACCTTGATGATTAACAGGTGTATAATTATTTCTATTATCCTTGTTTCAGGGAAGAACCAAAATAATATAGTAAAGACGGTGAATGGTTATGGTATCAATGGAAATGTATGAGCTTGGTGCAAAGAGCTCTGTAATAAGAGAGATATTTGAATTCGGCAAGAAAAGAGCTGCTGAAATAGGTAAGGAAAATGTATTTGACTACAGCCTGGGCAACCCCAGTGTGCCTGCACCGGAAAAGGTAAATGAGACAATCAGAAAGCTTACTCAGGAGCTTTCACCCTGTGAGCTTCACGGCTATACTTCAGCGGTGGGCGATAACGCAACAAGAAAGGCTATTGCCGACAACCTCAATGAACGCTTCGGCACAAGCTTTACAATGAATAACCTCTATATGACCTGCGGTGCCGCAGCTTCGCTGTGTATCACCTTCAGAGCCCTTACAGAGAAAGACGACGAGATTATTATTTTTGCTCCCTATTTCCCTGAGTATAAGGTGTTTATTTCAGCTGCAGGTGCAAAGCCTGTTGAAGTGAAGTGCAAGGCTGAGGATTTAACAATCGACCTCGATGCCTTTGAAAAGGCTATCACTCCCAACACTAAGGCAGTGGTACTTAACTCACCTAATAACCCAAGCGGTGTTGTTGTAAGTGAAGATATAGTAAAAGCTATGTGTGAGATCTTAGAGAGAAAGCAGAAGGAATACGGCAAGAGCATTTTCCTCGTATCGGACGAGCCCTACCGTGAGCTTGTTTACGGCGATGTAGAGGTACCTTATCTGACAAAATACTACGCTAACACAATCGTATGCTATTCATTCAGTAAATCTCTTTCACTTCCCGGTGACAGAATCGGTTACATTCTTGTGCCCTCAGAGGTAGAAAACTTCGAACTTATTTATAAGTCGGTCTGCGGTGCAGGCAGAAGCCTCGGCTATGTGTGTGCACCTTCAATGATGCAGTTTGTTATCAGAGAGTGTGTCGGTATGACAGGCGACATTTCGGCTTATAAGATGAACAGAGATATCCTTCTTGAGGCATTTGAAGAGTGCGGTTTCAGAACTGCGAAGCCCGACGGAGCCTTCTATCTGTTTATGAAGTCTCCTGTGGACTCTGCCGAGGAATTCTGCGAGGCTGCAAAGAAATATGACCTGCTCCTTGTACCCAGTGATTCATTCGGCTTCCCGGGCTATGTAAGAATTTCTTACTGTGTATCAACTGAAATGATCAAACGCTCACTTCCGAAGTTTAAGGAGTTAGCAAAGGAATACAATCTCATATAAAAGAAGAGTGAAGAGTTATGGAAAAGCTTGTTGAAGCAAGAAAGATTATAAGTGAGGCAGACAAACAGATTGCCGGGCTTTTTGAAAAAAGAATGCAGGCTGTAAAGCAGGTGGCAGAGTACAAAATGGAAAGAGGTCTTCCTATATTCGATGCCGCAAGAGAAGACGAGCTTGTAAGAAGAAATATGGAATATATTGAAGATGAGGAGATAAAGGAATTCTATGTGCCCTTTATAAGAGACACAATGGATATCTCCAAGCGTTTTCAGCATAAAATCCTCAAGGGTGCCAACATTGCCTACAGCGGTGTTGAGGGTGCGTTTGCTCATATAGCAGCAGGCAGAATCTTTCCCGACGGAAACAGAATATCCTATCCCGATTTCAAGGCTGCTTACGAAGCAGTTGAAAAGGGCGAATGCGAATGTGCGGTTATTCCTATTGAAAACAGCAGAGCCGGTGAGGTAGGGCAGGCTATTGACCTTCTTTTCTCGGGCTCACTTTATGTAAACGGTGTTTATTCCCTTGATATAAGACATAACCTTATCGGTCTCAAGGGCGCCACGGAAAGTGACATAAAGGAGGTTATTTCCCATCAGCAGGCACTTGATCAGTGTGCCGCATATATAAGAAGTCAGGGATACAGATCAACCTCCTGTGTAAACACTGCAAGAGCAGCTCAGAATGTTGCCGAAGCAGGTGATATCACAAAGGCTGCCATAGCTTCAAGAGAAACTGCAGACCTTTACGGCCTTGAGGTTATAAGAGAAAACATCAATGAGGCAAGTGACAACACAACCCGTTTTGTTGTTGTATCACGTACTCTTTCAAAAGAAAAGAAAGACCATTCAATTATTGTTTTCACTGTGCCCGACGAAGCAGGTGCGCTTGCTCACGCTATCAATATTATCGGTCATCACGGCTATTCAATGAGACATATAAAG
>JAZSGK010000114.1:0-2647 GCA_045532695.1 Acutalibacteraceae bacterium | reverse complement strand
ATAAACACTCTGCCGATTCTGCCTGTACCTATGACACCTACAGTTTTGCCGTGAAGGTCAAAGCCGGTGAGATTGTTGAGACTGAAGTTAAAGTCCTTGGTGCGGATATATGCCTTATGAATACGGCGTATGGAAGTAAGAAGCAGTGCCATAGCGTGTTCGGCAACGGCATAAGGGGAGTAGGCAGGTACACGAAGAACATGAAGCTTACCGTAGGCGTACTTCATATCCACATTGTTGAAGCCTGCACAGCGAAGAGCAAGAACTCTTACATTCATTTCCTCAAGTTTATCTATAACCTCAGCGTTTACCGTATCATTAACAAAAACACAGACTGCATCATAGCCTCCGGCAAGATATACAGTGTCTTCGTTCAGTTTTGCTTCAAAGTACTTGATAGTGATGCCCTTATTTTCAGCGTATTTGTCAAATGAAGCCTTGTCATAAGATTTGGCATCGAAAAAAGCTATTTTCATTGAGATTCCTCCTTGCTTTTATGTACCCATTATAGTATAATCAGAAATGAAAGTATGTTGAAATTTCAACAAAAGGAGAAAAAATGAAAAAATATCTTGAAGTTTTGAAAAACTGTCCTTTGTTCAAAAACATCAGTGAGGATAACCTTATTACAATGCTGTCCTGTCTCGGAGCTAAGACAGAGGTCTTTGATAAGAAATACACTATTATGGCTGAGGGTAATCCTGCCAAATATATCGGCATTGTGCTGTCAGGCTCTGCTCAGATTATTCAGGTTGACTACTACGGTAACAGAAGTATACTCAGCTCCCTTGAACCTTCACAGGTATTTGCAGAGGCTTTTGCCGCTGCAGGTGTAAAGTCAATTCCCGTCAGCATTATCGCAAACGAACCCAGCGAAATTATGCTTATAGACTGCTCACATATAATGCACACCTGCTCTAATAACTGCGGCTTCCATAATCAGCTTATTTTCAATCTTATGAAGGATATCGCTGCAAAGACTATTCTCTTCCATCAGAAAATAGAAATCATCTCAAAACGCTCAACGAGAGAAAAGCTTCTGACTTATCTTAGCTTCTATTCAAAGAAAACAGGCTCTGCAAGCTTCGATATCCCATATGACCGTCAGGAGCTGGCAGACTATCTTGAGGTTGACAGAAGCGGTCTTTCGGCTGAAATAAGCAAACTGCGCAATGAGGGACTTCTTAACAGTTATAAAAAACATTTTGAACTGTTATGACGAAGAATATACTATTATATATAAGGAAGTGTTGTTTATGAAAAGAATTATGTTTGTCTGCCACGGCAATATATGTCGCTCGCCTATGGCGGAGTTTATATTCAAAGACTTAATAAAGAAGCAGGGGAGAGAGACTGAATTTGTTGTAGCCTCCTCGGCAACAAGCACTGAAGAAATATACGGCGGTATCGGCAATCCTGTTTATCCGCCTGCGAAAGCTGAGCTTCTCAGGCACGGCATAACCTGCGAGGGCAAGAGGGCAGTACAGCTTAAAAAGAGCGATTATGATAAATACGATATGTTTCTTGCTATGGATTCTATGAATATCCGCAACATCGGCAGAATTTTCGGTGCTGATCCCCTTGGCAAGGTACACAAGCTTATGGATTTTACTTCCCGCCACGGTGATGTTGCCGATCCCTGGTATTCGGGAAAGTTTGATATTGCCTATAGGGACATTTATGAAGGCTGCGTCTGTTTACTCGAAAAACTTACGGCTGAGACTTGACAACTGAAATATAAATAGTATAATCAATAAGAAATTAATTCAGGAGGACAATTTTATGTCTATGGTTAAAGTTACAATGGAAAATCACGGTGAGTTCCTTATCGAGCTCTATCCCGAGTACGCTCCCGCAACAGTAGCTAACTTCTTAAAGCTTGCAGGCAGCGGCTTCTATGACGGTACTATCTTCCACAGAGTAGTGGATAACTTTATGGCTCAGGGCGGAGATCCCGAGGGTACAGGTATGGGCGGTGCCGACGAGACAATCAAGGGTGAATTTGCTTCTAACGGCTTCAGACAGAATACACTTTCACACACAAGAGGCGTTATATCAATGGCAAGAAGCATGATGCCTGACTCAGCCTCAAGTCAGTTCTTTATCTGTTATACCGATGACTGTACCTTCCTTGACGGCAACTATGCAGCTTTTGGTAAGGTTATCGAAGGTATGGAAAACGTTGACAGCTTCCTCAATGAATACAGAACATATAACAGTATGGGGGAAAAGGCTTCTCCCGTAGAGCCTATTCGCATCAAAAATATGACTGTAATCGACTGATAAGCACTATTTGTCGCTTAACAGACAGAGTTAAGTGTAAATCTTTGTAGAAAGAGTCAAAAAAACTTAAATAAATTCGTTAAAATTCCCAAAAAACTTTGAAAAAGCCCTTGACGGAAGAGGTTTTCTATGCTAAAATAGCACTACCTCTGATGAGGGCTTTATTTTTGTGCCCGAAAAAGAGGGAGGCCTTAAGGTCTGAAGAAAGAATGTTGTAACTTTCTTCAGATTAAAATTTCCGATAATGGAGGTGCCGTTCATGAGAGTAAAGATTACTTTATCTTGCACAGAGTGCAAACAGCGCAATTACAACACAATGAAAAACAAAAAGAACAATCCTGACAGGTTGGAGATGAACAAGTAT
>JAZSGK010000046.1:0-2824 GCA_045532695.1 Acutalibacteraceae bacterium | reverse complement strand
TACTGAAATCTGGAATGCAGCATTACCGAGGTTAAGACCCATAAGGCATACGATGTAGATAAGCATACCCTTCATATCGCCTGAAATGGGTACAAAGAGTGAGATGATACCTGAAATGGTACCTACCAGCATTGTTGAAACAATAACATTCTTCTTACCGAATTTAGCAGTCACCTTGCCTACGATAGCCATAAAGATAATCATAGGAGCATAGGAGCCTATCATAGCGATACCTACCTTGCTTGTATCCTTGAAGAAGTACTGGAATACCATGTTGTTAAGAGCCATTGTTGAGTTGAAAAGAGCAACTGACGCTACTGTAGCAATTGTTGCACCAACCATAGCTCTGTTTGTGAAGAATGAATGGAAGGCTGAGAAGAAAGCCTTTACGCCTGTTACATTTTCGCCTGTTTCCTCACGCTGTACTCTCTCTTTAACGAGCTTTGTTGTACCCCAGAGAGTTGCGAATGAAACAATTGACATTACAAGTGCAACGGGAAGAAGTGTTCCGCCCTTGAGTACGTCTTCAGTAACGCCGGTAACAGGGTTTTCAACCTTATTGTAAACGATACCGGGAAGGACAATCATAATGATGATTGCGGGAAGAGCCGCAGCGATACTACGGAAAGTTGGAAGAGATGTTCTTTCGTTGGGCTTATCTGTGATAACGCTGTGAAGTGAGCCGTAGGGTACGTTAACCATTGTGTAAGCAATTGACCATAAGCAGTAGGATACAAGGCACCAAGCGTACTTGCCGATATAGGGGAAGCTTGTGATAGGTGCAAAGATCATTACGTTGAAGACAACGAGAATAAGTCCGCCTGCGATAATCCAGGGCATATACTTACTCTTTTTACCGATTCTCTTGGTATCTACAAGGTTACCGATAACAACGTCGTTTACTGCGTCAAAGGCCTTTGAAATGAGAATGATTATAGCATAGTCCTCAGCCTTGATGCCGATATACTGTAAATAGAAAAGCTGCATAAATGTACTTACGAGCTGGAATGAAAATCCACAGCCCATATCACCCATGGCATAGCCCAGCTTATCCATCCAGCCGAAGGGTCTGATTGTGTTAGTCTTACTCATTTTTGTTTCTCCTTGTTTTGTGTTTTTTATTTCAGCAGACAAGCGTATCATCCTGCCTGCTCTATTCCGTTTGTTTACTGTCCTCGCCGGACAGGCGTTACTTTCTTGTAAGAAAGTAACCAAAGAACTTTACTTATTCTGCGGGTTGAGAGTCGTTTCTTCAACTCACTGACCCGCAATTCCGAATTCCGAATTCCGAATTCCGAATTTATCTCTGTACTCTGCCGCTTGCGTCGCCGCCTGCAAGCTTTTCAACCTCAGAAACAGTTACACGGTTGTAGTCTCCTTCGATTGAGTGCTTGAGTGCTGAAGCTGCAACCGCAAACTCAATAGCCTCCTGAGTGCTCTTGCCACTGAGAAGTGAATAGATAAGTCCGCAGCCGAAGCTGTCACCGCCGCCTACTCTGTCAACGATATGAAGGTGGTATTCCTTTGAGAAGCAGTAGTTTTCGCCGTCATAGAGCATACCTGCCCAGTCATTGTCTGAAGCGGAGATTGAAGAACGAAGTGTAATAGCAACCTTTTCAAACTTGAAGGTATCCATAAGCTGCTTTGCAACGCTCTTATAGCCTTCCTTATCGAGCTTACCGCCGTAGATGTCGGTGTTTTCAGCTTCAATGCCGAATACGTCCTTAGCGTCTTCCTCGTTTGAAATACATACGTCAACATATTCGCAGAGCTTTGTCATAGCTTCACGAGCCTGGGCTCTTGTCCAGAGCTTACCTCTGTAGTTAAGGTCGCAGGAAATCCTGATACCCTTAGCCTTAGCAACCTTACAAGCGTCAAGGCAGATTTCTACAAGGTTTTCACCCAGAGCCGGAGTAATACCTGTGAAGTGGAACCAGTCAGCACCCTCGAAGATCTTATCCCAGTCGAAGTCCTCTCTTGCTGCTTCCTGAATAGCTGAGTGAGCTCTGTCATAGATGCAGACTGAGCCTCTCTGTGATGCACCCTTCTCAAGGAAGTAGATACCTACTCTGTCGCCGCCGCGTACGATATCCTTAGTGTCAACGCCGAGAGCACGAAGTGAGTTGATTGCGCCCTGACCGATAGCGTGACCCGGGAGCTTTGTTACAAATGAAGCATCCATACCGTAGTTTGCAAGGGACACTGCAACGTTTGCTTCACCGCCGCCGAAGGTAGCCTGCATAGTGTCGTTCTGGAAGAAACGAAGATAGCCTTCGGGAGCAAGTCTTAACATAATTTCGCCGAATGTTACAATTCTTTTAGCCATTTTATATTACCTCTCTGAAATAATTTACTTTGTTTCAATGCAGATTTCAAAGCCTGCGATAGTATCCTTAAGTCCGAAGCAGCTTACATTGCCCTTTTTGTCGTACCAGATATCGGGATCAATTTCTGCACCCATTCTCTTAAGGTAAGCCATTGCTCTGTTGCCGTTAAGGGTATTGATAACAATACAGCCCTTAGCGTCGCTTTCTTCTTTACCGAAGCATACGCAGCCTGCCTGAACTCCGCATTCTGTCTCCACATAGTCAAAACCGAAGAGCGAAGCAACAAACTTTGCATTCTTTTCTGCGTTTGCGCTGTCGCCGTAAATGCAGACCTTTCTGAGCTCGAAGCCGAGCATTGTCTTAACAGCTTCCTTACACTTCTTTGTGATGCCTTCCCAGTTGCCCTCAGCGATATCAGCACCTGTTGCAAGCCATGTGCCGCCGCAAGCGATGATACGGTCGAATGAGAGATAGTCGTTGAGGTTCTTTGCGTTTAC
>JAZSGK010000092.1:0-6991 GCA_045532695.1 Acutalibacteraceae bacterium | reverse complement strand
GCCTTTTCAATATCTTTGATTGTTACGAGACCCTTGAGGAAGCCCTTTTCGTCAACGAGAGGAAGCTTTTCGATTTTGTGCTGCATAAGAATGAGCTTAGCTTCGTCAAGTGTTGTGCCGAAGGGAGCAGTAACAAGATTTTCTTTTGTCATAACCTCGCTGATTTTGATGTTGTAATCTGAAAGGAAGCGAAGGTCACGGTTTGTGAGAATACCTACAAGTTTACCACCGTCTACTACGATGGGCACACCTGAAATACGGTAGGAGTGCATTATATTTTCAGCTTCATAAACATAGTTGTCGGGACCTAAGAATATGGGGTTTGAGATGATACCGTTTTCGCTTCTCTTTACACGGTCAACTTCCTTTACCTGCTCTTCGATTGTCATATTCTTGTGGATAACACCGAGTCCGCCTTCACGAGCGATTGCAATAGCCATTCTTGATTCAGTTACAGTATCCATAGCCGCTGTCATTACGGGGATATTAAGTCTGATGTTCTTGGTCAGCTGTGTCTCAAGGCAAACATCTGCGGGAAGAACGTTGGATTCTGCGGGAATCAGGAGGACGTCGTCGAAGGTAAGACCTTCTTTTACAAATTTTGAATTGTACTGCATAAGTCAAATCCTTTCTCTGTTTATTCAGCTTATTTTATTATTCCTCTCAGGGAGAGTTATTTACACATAAATGCTCAGTTTTCTCGTCTGAAAAATATAATTGAGTTATTATAACATATTGCCGCACAAGTATCAAGATGTATTTTCAAAGTTTTTGCAGAAAAATTTCAGCAATTTAACCTGTGAATACAAAAAGTAAAGCAAATAATTTTACACGTCAAATATCTAAATCGGAATAATAGCCACTTTTCAACATCGTGAGTTTTGCACCTTAAAAAGGTTTTGCACAGAAATATCATTGTGTTTTAGGGGAGTTTTACACTTTTTCCACACAGTTTTCCACGTTTTTTCGCTTCAACTTGTTAAAAAGCCTGTGGAAAAAGTTAAAAACTCATTTCTGTGAAAAGTTAACATAATTTTCGCCATAATTTCTACATTTTTCGTTTGAGGGCATTCTGAAGACTTTTTCAACTGCCGAAAATTTTGTTTAAAAATTCCTTTTTACCCCTCAGAAATATGTTTATTTTTCCTATAGAAGTCTTTGGAATAAAGTTCACTTCTATACGTAAAACTATCTTTAGATAAAAACAGAAAGGTAAGAAGCAAATTATGATAAAAGGTGTAAACAGACAAGTTGTGGAAGTCAGGGAAACGGGCTGTGACTATTTTGAAAGAATCATATTTTTTGTAAAGCCCGAATACGCCGCCCTGAGCGAGGGAAAAATCCGTGAGCGTGCAAGTCTTATTGCAGGGGGTACACCCTTGCCTCCGCCGACAAAAACCAAAGACAGCCGTCTGTCAGATATACTGAAAATTCTTTTCGGTATTCTCTGCGGTCTTGCGGCAGGAATAGCAATCGCATTTCTTCTGAAATAACAGCAAAAGGACGGCGTAAACCGTCCTTTAAATTTATATAAGTGTACCGATGAACTTTTCGAAAGCGGCAATGCCCTTTTCGTCACGCTTGTATACGCCTGCGTGCTCGAGGACCTTTGCAAACACCTTGCCGACCTCATCTTTTACTATTGCATCAACGTTTTCCTTGGTAAAGGTATAGTTATCCTTGAAGGAAGCTACCCAATCGGAATGCTTTGCTGTTTCTTCATTTGCCTTAAGGTCACTGCCGTCAAGAATAGCATCACATACCATTGCAAGCTCTTTCTTGAGTCTTGAGGGAAGCACAGCAAGACCCATAACCTCGATAAGACCGATGTTCTCTTTCTTGATGTTGTGGAGCTCCTTATGAGGATGGTAAACACCGTCGGGATGTTCTTCTGTTGTGATGTTGTTTCTCAGCACAAGGTCAAGCTCGTACTTGTCGCCGCGCTTTCTTGCAATAGGGGTAATTGTGTTGTGGGGTACGCCCTCAGTTTCTGCGAAGATGAAGGCATCGGCATCTGTATAAGCTCTCCATGCGGTGAGAATAACGTCTCCAAGCTCAACGAGTCTGTCTGTATCGGTGCCGCTGAGTCTCAGGACTGACATGGGCCAGTTTACGATACCTACACTGATATCCTCGTAGCCCTTGATTTCGTAGTATTTGTCACAGCCTGCCTTAGCCATGGGAAATTCATAGTTGCCGCCCTGGAAATGTTCATGAGCAAGAATTGAACCGCCGACAATGGGAAGATCAGCATTTGAGCCGACAAAGTAGTGAGGGAAGAGCTTTACAAAGTCAAAGAGCTTTTTGAAGGCACTCTTATCAATCTTCATAGGAGTATGAAGTGAGTTGAAAACGATGCAGTGCTCGTTGTAGTATACATAGGGTGAATACTGGAAGCCCCACTGACTGCCGTCAATTTCGATAGGAATAATTCTGTGATTCTGTCTTGCAGGGTGATTCATTCTGCCTGCATAGCCTTCGTTTTCTACACAGAGCATACACTTGGGATATGAGCTCTGCTTTGCATTTTTAGCCGCAGCAATAGCCTTGGGATCCTTTTCGGGCTTTGAAAGGTTTACTGTAATATCCAGCTCACCGTATTCTGTATCGCACTTCCATTTAAGGTCCTTTACGATGCGGTAGCGTCTGATATAGTCTGTATCCTGGCTGAGCTTATAGTAGTAGTCTGTTGCCTCAAGAGGTGATTTCGCATAAAGGCTGCGGAACTTTGAGATAACCTCACTTGGTCTTGGCACAAGAGCGCTCATCAGCTTTGTATCAAAAAGATCCTTGCTTGTGATATCGTCACCGATAAGCTCCTTTTCTACTGCATAGGAAAGAAGCTCGCCGAGAGTTTCTTCCAAGCTTTCGCACACACACTCGCTGTCATCGGCAGTGTACTCATCAATATGTAAGATTTCAAGAATACGGTTTCTTGCATATATCTCGTCTTCTTTTTCAATAAGACCTGCCGAGAGACCGTATGCAACTAATTTTTTTACGCTTTGGCTTATCATAGCTTTCATTCTCCTTAAAAATATATTTACCTTAATATAATACACCATAACTCACGGAAAAATCAATAGTTATCTGTGACAAACCTTCCGATAGTGAATAAACTGATAATGAAATTTATTTCCGGAGGTTTTATCTTATGGCAAAGAATTTTATGAGCTTTCTGGGTGCAAATACACCTCAGGGCTTTGTGTCTTTTTTTGATGAACTCTATAACCCTTACGAGTCCTGCCGTCCTTACATTATCAAAGGCGGCCCCGGCACGGGAAAATCAACCCTTATGAAAATAATTGACGAGGAAAGCAAAAAGCAGGGGTACGCTACGGAAAAGGTTTACTGCTCCTCGGACCCGGACAGTCTCGACGGAATAATAGTACCCGAGCTTGGTGTATGTGTGGCAGACGGCACTTCCCCCCACACTCTCGAGCCGAAATTTCCCGGTGCCTGCGAAAACATAATAAACACCGGTGACTTCTGGGACAGGGATAAGCTTTATCTCAGAGGTGATGAGATACGTGCCCTTACTCTGGAAAATTCAATCCATCACCGCCGCAGCTCAAAATATCTCAGTGCCGCCGGCAGTATAAGCGATGAAAATATCAGGCTCGCCTCAAAATACATCAACACCGATAAGATAGACAATTTTGCTTTTCGGTTTACTCAGCGTGAACTCCCAAAAAAGAAAAACAGTCAACCGGGCAAAATGAAAAAGCGTTTTATCAGCGCCGTAACCCCAAAGGGCAGAATATTTCTTGATGAGGGCGTAAAGGCTCTTGCCTACAGAATAATCGGCATAGACGATGAGTACACTTCCGTATCTTCCTTGCTCTGTGAAAGAATAGGTGAAAACGCCGTAAAAAACGGCTACGATGTGATTTTCTGCCACTGTCCCATGAAGCCGAAAAGGGAGTGCGAGCACATAATAATACCCGAAAAAAGACTTGCTCTTGTAACCGTAAGATCTTCACATAAAACCGAAATAGAATTTGACAGAATAATTCATGCAAGAAGATTTCTCTATGAGGGCATAAATGATCACGTAACTTATTTTCGCTTTAACCGCCGTCTCATAAGAGAGCTCACCGATGAAGCGATATCCGCTCTTAAAGAAGCAAAGCTGACTCACGACAAGCTGGAAAAAATATATGCTGATGCTATGGACTTCCCGAGCCTTAACAGATACTGCAATAAACTGTGTGCAGAGATATTTGACCGTATGTGACAGAAGATATTTACTTTTCGGCAGAAGAGTGATAAAATCAATTATAAACAATTAAAATCATCAAAAAAAAATTAAAAAGGACGATAAATATGACTAAGTGTTGGTTAGATTATAAAACAGTTATAATTTCAGGTGCTTCAAGCGGTATAGGAAAAGGCATTGCCACGAGACTTATCAAAGATTACGGCTGCAATGTAATAGGCATAGCAAGAAACGAAGAGAGACTCATACGCTTCCGAGAAGAGCTCGGGGCTTTCGGTCACAAATTCAGCTATTATACCTTTGATGTTTCTCTGGAAAACAAGTGGCAGGAATTTGCCGATACTCTTAAAAAGGAAAACATAAAGCCTGATATCCTTATCAATAACGCAGGCATACTGCCGAAATTTGATAAGTTTATGCACTATACTGTTGATGAGATAAAAAAAGCCATGGAAATCAACTTCTATTCCTGCGTTTATTCTATGAATGCACTTATGCCGATAATATTGGAGTCGGATTCGGCGGCCGTTATAAATGTTGCTTCATCTGCGGCGCTTTGCTCACTTGCAGGCACATCTGTTTATTCAGCCAGCAAGGCGGCACTCAAGGGCTTTACTGAAGCAGTGCGCGAGGAGCACAGAGGTGAATGTTACATCGCTCTTATCTGCCCCGGCTTTACCAAGACGGATATTTTCCGCAACCAGTCAAAGTCATCTGATAAGGCACAGAAGGCTATGGATTTGATCAGCACCGACTGTGACAGAATGGTTGACAGCATTATCAAGGGCATCTGCAAGAAGAAAGACAAGATGGTTTTTGGTATGGATGCTCATTTTATGGATAAGGGGTATAAGGTTTTCGGTACTAAGTGTTCCCTTATAAGCAGTAAGGTTATGAAGATATCGGGACTGGAAATGTTTGAAAATATCTTCAATTAAAATATCTTTATATAATAATGATTTGTCTAAAGTGTCGATTATGAGAATTGACCGTTGACAAAGTGTAAACTAAACATTATAATTGCACAGACAAATAAAATAAGGAGGTACAGAAACTATGACTTTAAATTCCCTTGAAGCTGATATAACTGCTCTCTTTGATTATATCGAAAAAACAATCAATGCTATTCACAATCTCGTAGGTAGCATCATGGGCGTTCTTGGTGAAGAATGTGCTTTCTGTGAAGAACTTCACGTTGTTGAAGCTAAATAATCAGAATTTTCTAAATCCAAAAGATATACTCCCCTCAGATGAGGGGAGTTTCTTTTTTGCCGGTATGCGGTAAAAGTCAGGCTGACGTGGCTCCGTGAAAGCACCGCAGGTGCTTTCCGCGGGTGCCTTCAGGGCACCCGCGCGCCGTAAACGGCGACGGAGCCACCGAGCCCGTTTTCAGCAGAGATTTTCAGTAATCGGTTAAGATAACCTACATATTGTGTTTTTGCCGTTGCCTGTCCACAACTCAAAAAAATTAACATTTATATAAGGCATAAAAAAGGTGAAAAATCATTGACAAAATCAAAGTTTTTGATATATAATGGTTCTCTGCAAGTTATGGCTTGCTTTGGTAAGCTATGCCTTGTAATAAAATCTAAAGCGTCGGACACCGTATTGCTTCACTTCAATTACTCCTTGCAATATGTCCCGTTTTAAATAGAAATTTTAAAAAGGAGGTTAATCGCAATGAAAAGAACTTATCAACCCAAGAAGCGCCACAGAAAGATGGAACACGGTTTCCGCAAGAGAATGGCAACAAAGAACGGCCGCAAGGTTCTCGCTCGCAGACGTGCAAAGGGCAGAAAGCAGCTCACATACTAATTTGTAACTGCTTTATGACAAATGATTATACTCAAAGTCGGTGCGATGACTGGATCGGCATAAGGTATAGTCAAACACGCTATATTGTGTTGGGATTTGATTTTTTTGCAAAAATATGTTTCACTGAATCAGAATACGGACTTTCAGCGCACCTATTACCGCGGTAAGTCCTGCGCGAGACCTGCACTGGTTGTTTACGCTATGAAAAACCGTGTGGGTATTTGTCGTGTCGGCATAACTACAAGCAAAAAGATCGGCAACGCCGTAGAGCGTAATCGCTCCCGTAGGATTATTAGAGCTGCTTATCAGTCAATTTTCAAAGAATACACATTAAAAGGCAACTACGATATGATTTTCGTAGCAAGAGGAAAAACCAAATATCTTAAAAGCACCCAGGTGGAAAAAGCAATGCTTGAGTGCATAAAAGAACTGGGCCTGGTTGAAGTATGAAAAATCTTCTTCTCGGCATTATCCGCTTTTACAGAAAGCATATTTCTCCTCATCTTCCGCCTATGTGTAAATATTATCCCACCTGTTCGGCTTATGCAGTAGAAGCCATCGAAACACACGGAGCTCTCAAGGGCTCGGTGCTGGCTGTTTTACGCATTTTACGCTGTAACCCTCTTTTTCCCGGCGGCTACGACCCTGTACCACCTAAAAAAGAGAAGAAAAAAAAGGATAAGTAAAGCATAAGCAACCTTTAATACAAACGGAATAATTTTACGGAGGAACATCAATGAATACTATTATTGAAGCTCTTTATGTCCCCTTCGGTTTTTTGTTCAGAATACTTTTTGATTTCGTTGGAAATTACGGACTCGCTCTTGTAATTTTCACCCTTTTCTTCCGTGTAATTCTGCTTCCCTCTGCTATAAAGCAGCAGAAGAGCTCAGCTAAGACTGTCCGTATGCAGCCTAAGCTCAGACGTATCCGTGAAAAATATCAGGACTACGCTCC
>JAZSGK010000061.1:0-12329 GCA_045532695.1 Acutalibacteraceae bacterium | reverse complement strand
GACGACCTCCAGGGCCACAACCTGGCACTCTAACCAACTGAGCTATATCCACCACATAATGGCGCGCTTTGAGGGACTCGAACCCCCGACCTACTGCTTAGAAGGCAGTTGCTCTATCCAGCTGAGCTAAAAGCGCATATTTAATTATATTGGAGCGGGTGATGGGAATCGAACCCACACGACCAGCTTGGAAGGCTGGGATTCTACCATTGAACTACACCCGCATCTTCACTGCAACGCTGATTATTATACACAATCAGCGTCACAATGTCAAGTGTTTTTTCTAATTTATTTTGATAATTTTAAAGATGTGAAAAGACAATCTTTTCTTCCTTCATTTCGGCAGCAATTGCATCAACGCCTGAATCTGCGTTATCAATGATGATGTTTGCAATTTCGTCCTCAATTTCCTTGCGGATAAGATTTCTGAGGTCTCTCGCTCCCCTTGCACCGCCGTGGCCTTTCCTGGCAAGATACTGCGGTACTTCGGCAGTGTACTTGAAGGTGATATCCTTTTCTTTAAGTGACTCTACAAGCTCGTCGAGAAGAAGTGCTGAAATCTTTTCATAGTCCTCAACTGTGAGGCTGTTAAATACGGCGATCTCATCGACTCTGCCGAGGAATTCAGGTCTGAGGAAGTCGGAAAGTGCCTTCATTACCTTTTCCTTTGTGGCGTCACCCTGCTCCTTACCGAAGCCGAGCACTCCACCCTTGCGCTCACTGCCTGCATTTGAGGTCATAACAATAACCGTATTTTCGAAGTTGACAGTTCTGCCCTGAGCGTCGGTGATTCTGCCCTCGTCAAGAATCTGAAGAAGGATATTCATAACATCAGGGTGTGCCTTTTCGATTTCGTCAAAGAGAATTACGCTGTAGGGCTTTCTTCTTACCTTTTCGGTGAGCTGTCCTGCCTCATCATAGCCTACATAGCCCGGAGGTGAGCCGATGATTCTCGATACGCTGTGCTTTTCCATAAACTCGCTCATATCGAGCCTGATAAGTGTCTCGGGAGTAGAGAAAAGCTCTGTTGAGAGCTGCTTTACGAGCTCTGTCTTACCGACACCTGTTGGGCCGACAAATATAAAGGAAGCAGGTCTTCTTCTGGGGCTTACCTGAACACGGCTGCGCTTGATAGCACCCGCTATAGCGTGAATAGCCTCGTCCTGACCGATAACCTTTTTCTTCAGTGAATCCTCCATACCTGCAAGCTTCTTAAGGTCACTTTCGATAATCTTGCTTGAGGGTATTCCGGTCCAGAGCTCGATAACCTTGGCAAGATCGCTTTCGGTTACTGCATTGTCTTCGGCTAAGGGTGCAAAGGCTTCAATATCAGCTTCAATCTTAACGATATCGCTCTTGAGCTTTGCAATAGCCTCATAGTCCATATTCTCGGTATTGTTCATAAGTTCCTCTTCGTCAGCCTTAAGCTCTGTGAGCTTTTTCTCGCTGATTTCAAGGTCACTGATAGCCTTATTGCGAAGATTTGCGTGTGTGCAGGCCTCATCTAAAAGGTCGATGGCCTTATCGGGTAAAAATCTGTCTGTGATATATCTTTCAGAGAGAACAACCGCCTTTTTAACAAGAGCGTCTGTTATTCTGACTCTGTGGAATGTCTCGTAATATCCCTTGATACCGATGAGGATTTCAGTTGCATCTTCAATTGACGGCTCCTCAACCTTTACGGGCTGAAAACGTCTCTCGAGTGCGGCGTCCTTTTCGATATGCTTTCTGTATTCGGTGAATGTTGTAGCACCAACCACCTGAATCTCACCTCTTGAAAGTGCAGGCTTCAGGATATTAGCCGCATTCATTGAGCCCTCTGCGTCGCCGGTACCAACAAGATTGTGCACCTCATCGATGAAAAGGATAATGTTACCGTTGTCCTTAACCTCGTCAACAAGGCTCTTTATACGGGATTCAAACTGACCTCTGAACTGTGTACCTGCCACAAGAGCAGTGAGGTCAAGAAGATGTATTTCTTTATCGGCAAGCTTTGCAGGAACTTCGTTTCTGACTATCTTCAAAGCAAGTCCCTCTGCAATAGCAGTTTTACCTACACCGGGTTCACCGATAAGGCAAGGGTTATTCTTAGAGCGTCTACAGAGAATCTGCACTACTCTTGAAAGTTCCTTGTCTCTGCCGATGATGTTATCTATTTTGCCGTCGCGGGCCTTGGCTGTAAGATCTGTGCAGTAAAGAGAGAGGAACTTTCTTTTCTTCTCCTGCTGCTTTTTATCTCTTCTGTTTGCAGAGCCTGAGGTAGTTTTTGAGGAAGTCTCCTTAACCTCATCGTTCTTATCGTTTTTGGGAATAAGACTGTTCTGCAAGTCACCGAAAAGACCCTGAAGGAAAGGCATTGTGGGAGAACCGCCGCTTTCAAATGAGCCGTCCTCGTCATTGTCGGGGAACATCTGTGTAAACTGCTCACTGATTGCGTCTACGTCCTCTTCGGTAATACCCATACTGTCCATCATCTGCTTGATAGGGCCGATATTCATCTCCATTGCGCAGTTGAGGCAGAGTCCTTCGGGTACGGTTTTGCCGTCGATAATTTTTGAAATAAATATCACCGCAGGGCGTTTTTTACACCTGCTGCAAGTTACTTTTTTCATTGTATACTCCTTAGTGGTCTCTTGAATTACTTGTTGTTTTTAGCCGCTTTCCTGTTATCAAAGTATTCCTTGAACTGTCTGAAGGTTTCGGGCATATAGCTAAGGAATGCAGCAATTGTCATAATAGCACAAAGAACAACTATTGCGCCTGTAAGCACATTGGGAAGCTCGAAGCCGAGAAGGCTGTTGAGTGCGCCTACTTCAGGACCGATAGCGATGATGATTACCATTCCTACATAGAAAACAACTGTTGCAGCCTTGCCCCAGAATTCAGCAGCGCCGGGACGGATATTAAGTAAAAGCATAATGAGACCGCCGACAATCATGATACCCTCTTTGATAAGGAAAACAAGGAAAACCCAGCCGAGAGCATTGATAACGGGGTTCTGAGCTGATTTGAAGTCAATGAGAAGCATAATTGCAATTGCAATCTGTGTGAGCTTGTCGGCAACGGGGTCAAGTACCTTGCCAAGGTCGCTAATCTGATTGAACTTTCTTGCGATCTGACCGTCAAATGTGTCGCTGAGGCCTGAGAGAGCGAGAATTATTACTGCCCATATTTTTTCATCGTTATAGAAAAGATATGCAAATACGGGGATGAGTAAAATTCTGATTACTGATAACAAGTTTGGAATAGTCAAACAGCCTTTGAATAAATCTTTCATAATATTAAGTTCCTTTCTTATACCGTCGCACCGCTGACAATTTCAATTGCACCTTGGAAAACATCAACGATGATAGAATTGTTTACGATTTCAATAAATGCTTCGTTGCCGATAAATGACGCCACAATACCTACAAGCATCGATATTATTGCAACAATGATTATACCTCTGAAAACTCCGAAAACTGCACCCAAAGCACTGTTGAGCTGTTTTACTGCAGGGAGCTTTTTTATAATGCCGTCGAGAAGTCTTACTACTATCTTTAAAAGGAAGCCGACAACAACAGCAAAAATTACAAAGAGAATAAACTGAACTATTGCTGTGCCTACGGGCTCGACTACGCTTGACATAAGGCTTTCGATAAGGTTTGAACCGCCTAGGTCTGCGCTTTCGATTTTTTCCAGCATTACCTGCTTGTCAATTCCCATAAGGCTCATTATGCCGCCTAAAGCATCGGGAATTGCATTGAGGGTTTCCTGAGCCTGCTGAACATAGTCTGTCGTACCGAGAGTACCCAGGGTATTTTCGAGATATCCCTCTGCGCCCTTTCTTACAAAGGAATCGAAAACCTGAGGTGCAAAGCCCTCTGACAAGGCTCTCGAAATAAGAAGGGAAATAAGCGTTCCTGCAAACTCAAAAAGGCTCTTGAAGAAACCTTTTCTTATTGACGATATTACGATACCGCCAAAAATAAGTATTATAATTATATCCAGAATATATTCCATAAATGTCCTCCTGAAAAATGTGCCTTATATTATATCACATTATTCCGATTATTACAAGTATTACTGAACCTTGGCTTTTTCGACACCCCCCATGCTGTAGCAATAGACCTGCCTACCGGCCTTGACTACTCCGACAGCTTTATTTGCGAAGAAGAATTTGCGGTCGATTTTACCGTTTTTCACTCCTATGACACAGTCGCCGTAAAGGAGCATGGTCTCTTCGCCTTTTACAAATATATCTTCTATACTGTCCTCAAGGGAAAGACTGTATTTTTCTTCAGCCTTTGCGTCAAACACTCTGAGCGTATTTTCCGAAATATTTCCGGTACTGTCTGTCAGAACGGCTATATTTCCCTCAGAGTCTGAGGTCCAGTAAATAAGTTTCGAATTAAACGGGACACTGTTTATGAGCATTTCGTCTTCCGACGAATCAAAGACATAAAGTCCGTCTGTTGTAAGAACATTGAATCTGTCTGATGAAACTGTGTTTATGCTTATACAGGAGGATGACGGTATTGTATAGCTTTTTTCTTCTCCGTCTTTAACTCTCAGGGCATAAACCTTAGTATACATTTCTCCTCCCGAGGCACCTACACTGCCGCAGAAAAGAGTCTTTCCGTCATCTGAAAGTGCAAGGTCAACAGCATACTCCTGAGTGCAGGACCATATGAACTTATCCTCGCCTTTTTTATCAACAAGAGCGACCAGTGAAGACGAGCTGTCGCTTTTGAGTGCAAGCATCACTTCGCCCTTATCTGTTACCTTTGCATTGAAAATACGGCCTGAAATATCCGACTTTCTTTCATCTGCTTTTCCGTCTTTATCTATAACTGTATATTTATTTGAAAGTCTGTCGAAAACAACCGCATATCTGTCATTTGTGAAAAGGGCAGAGTCACCGTATGTAAAGGAATGCTCCCAGAGAATATCACCGTTTTTATCAAGTGACGTCACAAACTTCTTAGTCAGCACAATAAGATTGCTGCCCATAGTCTTCACATCTCTTATATCGTTAGTCGAAAACGAAACAGGATATCCGCCGGAGTCTTTTTCACTCTCAACAGCATCGGCAGCTGTCTTCTCGGCAATTTTCAATCCGACAAGTGCTGCTACAATTATTATCAACAAAGCTAAAGTCAAGCTTAAAGAACGCTTGAAATTCTGCTTTATTTTCTCATTTCTTACTGTATTGCCTACATATTTTACTTTTTCTGCCATATTTTCACCTCTCTTTTAATAATAAACTTCGCTGAGATACAAGCCCTGAGCTTTTGCAGTTATACCTGCTGAAAGCCTTGACCTGCTCTCTATAATCTTCGGAATACTCCCCTTTTCGATTTTGCCCGAATTTATATCAAGGAGTGTGCCCACCATAATGCGCACCATATTGTATAGAAATCCGTCGCCCTTTACTTTGAAGATTACCATGTCACCCTGACGCTCAACACTGCAGTCAAAAATAGTTCTGACATTGCTTACGGTTGTGGCTCCCGCTGCACAGAAGGCTGAAAAGTCATGAGTACCGATATAGTCCTTCGCCTGCTCATTCAGCATTTCTGCATCCAGGGGCAAGGGATAATGCAGAGCCTTGTCTATAAGAAAAGGGTTACGTCTTCTGCTGTTCCATATTTTATATGTATACTGCTTACCCTTGGCGTCAAAACGTGCATTGAAGTCATCGAAAGCCTTGTGACACTCTAAAACACATATACTCTCGGGTAAGACAGCATTGAGACCGTAGGCGATTTTTTCGCAGTCTCTTTCTTTTTCCGTCTTAAAGTTACAGCAGAATCTTTCAGCGTGTACACCTTTGTCTGTACGGCTCGAGCCGTATATAGTACACTTTTCACCGAAAATTCTCTCTATCGCTTCACTGAGGCACTGCTGAACTGTCACTGCATTTTCCTGCATCTGCCAGCCGTGATAAGGGGTACCGTCATAGGCAAGAATAAGTTTATAGTTATTCATATTACGGCCACTCCGATAAATTTATTAAGAAACACAACTGCTACTATACCTGCAATAAAAACGAGGATACTCACAAAGTCCGATACCTTCATTTTCATCTGCTTCATTCTTGTTCTGCCCTCACCGCCTGTATAGCAGCGGCAGGTCATAGCATAAGACAGCTCATAGGCTCGTCTGAATGCGGAAATAAACAATGGGATAAGAATAGGGATAAGTGCCTTTATTTTATCCATAAACGAACCTGACTCGAAGTCTGCGCCTCTTGCCTTCTGTGCATTGGTAATACGCTCAACCTCTTCAATAAGAGTCGGGATAAAGCGAAGAGCAAGAGTCATCATCATTGCGAGGGTATGCACGGGTATATGGAAAATCTTGAGAGGTGAGAGAAGTCTCTCTATAGCGTCAGTCAGCTGTGTCGGCACTGTTGTGTAAGTCAGAAGCGACGAGCTGATAATAAGAAAAATAATTCTTATTGCCATGAACACTGCCGTATAAACACCCTTTTCCGTTATCTTGACAAAGCCTAAAGATAAAAGCTCTTTTCCGCCCGTAATATAGAATATGTTGATTACTGCTGTGAACAGTACGATGGGAACAATGGGCTTAAGAGACTTAAAAAACATCTTGAAAGGCACCTTTGAAAGTGCAACAGAAAAGATAATGAAGCCCAGTACCAATGCTAAATTAACAAAGTTTTTGCAAAGGAAAATCATCGCCACAAAAAGTATCGTGAGTATGATTTTCACTCTCGGGTCAAGCTTATGGACAAAAGAGTCGCCTTTATAATACTGACCAATTGTGATATCACTTATCATTGACACTGTCCTTCGCCTCCTTCCAAGAGTCTGAGAAGCTCTGCCTTGGCTTTTTCGGCAGTGTAAATATTAACGTCCACATCGAAGCCTTCGTTTCTCAGCTTAATGAAAAGCTGTGTTATTTCGGGAATATTGAGTCCCATTTCCCTGAGCTCCTCTGCGTGAGAGAATACACCATCTACACTGTCGTAATATGCAAGGGAGCCCTTATTCATAACAAGGACCTTGGTGGCAATTTTAGAGATATCCTCCATTGAGTGAGATACCACTAAAACTGTTGAATCTGTCTTCTTCTGATATTCTCTGATAAGACCTAAAACCGTATCTCTGCCCTTAGGGTCAAGACCTGCACAGGGCTCATCGAGAATGAGAATCTCAGGCTCCATAGCCATAACACCTGCTATGGCAACTCTTCTCTTTTCACCGCCTGAAAGCTCAAATGGAGATTTATCGAGATAGCTCTCGTCGAGACCCACAAACTTGATTGTGCTTCTGACTCTCATATCAATTTCTTTGTCGGAAAGCTTCATATTCTTAGGGCCGAAAGCTATATCCTTATATACTGTTTCTTCAAAAAGCTGATATTCGGGATACTGGAAACAGATACCCACCTTGAAACGCACTTGTCTTATATTCTTCTTGTCCTGCCATATATCCTTGCCTTCCAGTAAAACAACACCGCTGCTGCCCTTTAAAAGGCCGTTGAAATGCTGAATGAGGGTACTTTTACCTGAGCCTGTATGACCGATTACGCCCACAAGCTCACCTTTCTCTATTTTAAGGCAGATATCTCTGATTGCGTCCACTCTTGAAGTGGTACCCTCAGAATAAATATGACTTAAGTTTTTGGTTTCAAGAACAATACTGCTCATTTTGTCACACCTTTTTGATTCGGATAATTTCACCTAAAAGCTCATCTACTGTGAGAATGTTGCCTTTTATATCTATGCCCTCATTTTTAAGCTCACGGGCAAGAAATGTTGATTCGGGTACATCGAGACCGACTCTTTTAAGAGTATCGATATGACTGAAAACCTCTCTCGGATTTCCGTCAAGGATAACCTCACCCTTTTCCATTACGATTACACGGTTTGCCTTAGCGGCTTCGTCCATATAGTGAGTGATGAATATAACCGTAATGCCGTACTGCTCGTTGAGCATCTTAACGGTTTCCATAACCTCCTGTCTGCCTCTGGGGTCAAGCATAGAGGTAGGCTCATCAAGAACAATGCACTGAGGCTGCATTGCAATGATACCTGCAATTGCAACTCTCTGCTTCTGACCGCCCGAAAGCTTGTGTGGCTCAGAAAGGCGGAAGTCATACATACCGACTCTCTTAAGAGCTTCGTCAACTCTACGTCTGATTTCGCCGGGTTCAACGCCTAAATTTTCGGGGCCGAAAGCTACATCGTCTTCAACTATAGTTGCAACTATCTGATTGTCGGGATTTTGGAAAACCATACCGACCTTCTGTCTTATGTCATTTATTTTGTCTTCGTCTTTTGTGTCGATACCGTCAACAAGCACCTGACCTGACTGAGGAATATTGATACCGTTGCAGAGCTTTGCAATAGTGCTCTTACCGCAGCCGTTATGGCCGAGTACGGCAACAAAATCACCCTTTTTTATCTGCAAAGAGAAGTTTTCAACTATCTTTTCGCCCTGAATGTTTTCTTCTTCATCTTCACTGTATGAGAAGGTAACATTCCTGAATTCAATAAAGTTATCCATAAACTTTACTCCTTTTCCCATATTGCCGAAGCACCGCAGGGAAGAATCATACCGCTGTCTGTGACGGGAAGTCCGATTTCAGATGAACTTACCTTACCGCCTAATTTTTTCTTTACAACAGCACCTAAAATATACTCCATAACCGAAGATGAAAGTCCTGTTGTATAGGAGTTGATAAGCATCATAAGAGAATCCTCATATAAGAGCTCACTGCAAAGCTCAACGAATGAATAAACCTCGTCTTCAAGCTTCCACACTTCACCGCCGGGACCTCTGCCGTACGAGGGCGGATCCATAATGATGATGTCGTATTTGTTGCCGCGTCTGATTTCGCGCTGAACGAACTTGATACAATCATCAACTATCCAGCGTACACTGCCGTCGCTTACACCTGAGGAAACTGCATTTTCCTTTGCCCATGCTGTCATACCCTTGGAGGCGTCAACGTGTACAACGTGAGCATTTTCCATAAGAGGTGCCACTGTTGCACCGCCTGTATATGCAAAGAGATTGAGGACCTTAACGGGTCTGCCTGCCTTTCTGATGACTTCTCTTGTGTAGTCCCAGTTGACGGCCTGCTCGGGGAAAAGTCCCGTATGCTTAAAGCCCATAGTCTTTATATTGAAGGTCATATCCTTGTAGTTTATGCTCCAGAAGGGAGGCATCTTGCTTCTTACTTCCCATTCTCCGCCGCCTGACTTTGAACGGTGGTAGTAAGCATTTGCCTTACGCCACAAAGGATTAGTCTTAGGAGTCTTCCATATAACCTGAGGGTCGGGGCGTACTAAGATTATATTGCCCCAACGCTCTAACTTTTCACCGTCGGAGCAGTCGATAAGCTCGTAATCTTTCCAATCTTTTGTATATCTCATAGCTTTACCTCTTAAAACAATTGCTGTTGTCCCGGTACAGGGATACCGAGATGCTCATATGCGGCGGGAGTTGCAACTCTGCCTCTGGGTGTTCTTCCAAGGAAGCCTATCTGCATAAGATAAGGCTCGTATACATCTTCGATAGTGACAGCCTCCTCACCTATAGCCGCTGCGATAGTCTCAAGACCGACGGGGCCGCCGCCGTAGGATTTTATCATAGTTGAGAGAAGAAGTCTGTCTATTGAGTCAAGACCTATATTGTCTATTTCCATTCTTTCGAGAGCGTGGTCAGCACTGTCTTCATCAATAATACCGTTACCCACAACCTGAGCGAAGTCTCTTGCTCTCTTAAGAAGTCGGTTGGCAATTCGGGGTGTGCCTCTTGAACGTGATGCAATTTCGAGAGCACCGTATTTTTCTATATCTATGCCGAGGATACCTGCACTTCTCGTTACAATCTGTGCAAGCTCTTCAGGTGTATAAAGCTCAAGACGAAGCACTACACCGAAACGGTCCCGCAAGGGAGCCGAAAGCTGACCTGCACGTGTTGTTGCACCAACGAGAGTAAACTTCGGAAGATCGAGTCTGATTGATCTTGCCGATGGGCCTTTACCGATGATAATATCGAGAGCATTATCCTCCATAGCAGGGTACAACACTTCTTCAACACTTCTGTTGAGGCGGTGAATTTCGTCAATAAAAAGCACGTCACCCTCGTTGAGGTTTGTAAGCAGTGCCGCAAGGTCGCCCTGCTTTTCAATTGCAGGACCTGAGGTCACACGGAAGTTAACATTCATCTCGTTGGCAATAATGCCTGCAAGAGTTGTCTTGCCGAGTCCCGGAGGGCCGTACAGTAAAACGTGATCAAGGCTCTCGCCTCTTGCCTTTGCCGCTTTTATATATACCTCAAGGTTTTCCTTTGCCTTTTCCTGACCGATATAATCAGTCAGCACCTTGGGACGAAGGGAGGTTTCTATATCCGAGTCCAGACCTGTATAATCCGGAGCTACTATTCTTTCTTCAAAATCCATTTCTTTTCACCTTACATTTTGCTTAAGAGTTTAAGGGACTGCTTGATAAGTGACTGAACATCAAGTGACGGGTCAAGCTTGCTCACTGCAACACTTGCATCGGACTGAGAGTAACCAAGCATTGTAAGAGCCGCAATTGCCTCAGATGTGTTTGGCATTTCGCCCACTGCACTGATTCGCTCGGCATTTTCATATATTTCACTGTCGGGGACAATGCTCTTTACCTTGTCCTTGAGGTCGAGGATTATTCTCTGTGCAATCTTCGGGCCGATACCGCTGGCACGGGTAATTGATTTTGCATCTTTAGTGGAAATTGCAAGGGCTAATTCATCAACTGTAAGCTCCGAAAGAATTGCAAGAGCAGCCTTGGGGCCGACACCGTTGACGGTGATGAGCATTTTGAACCACTGAAGCTCAAATTCCGTTGAAAAACCGAAAAGATCAAGAGCATCTTCACGGACATTCAGGTGGGTATAAACTGTGCCCACAGATTTATCGTCGGGCAGGTCATAAAGTGTAAAACGTGAAGTGTTCACAAGGAAGCCTACACCGCTGCAGTCTATAACAGCGTGGGAAAGGCCCTTATTTATAACCTTACCTGTAAGTGAATAGAACATAGCTTATATCCCCTTTCTTATTCTGAGATTGTTTGTCATAAGTGAACCGCTTGCATGGCCGTGGCAAATTGCCATAGCGAGGGCATCGGCTGTATCATCGGGCTTCGGAACTTTTTCAAGATTAAGAATTCGTCTTGTCATTTCCTGCACCTGCTTCTTTTCTGCTCTGCCGTAGCCTACAACGCTCTGCTTTACCTGAAGAGGTGTATATTCGAAGGCAGGTACGCCGTTTTTCTGAGCGGCGAGCATTATTACTCCTCTTGCCTGGCTGACATCGATAACGGTCTTTGCATTGTTGTTATAAAAGAGCTTTTCAATAGCCATTGCTTCAGGTCTGTGTCGCTCAATTATACGGCAGAGTCCGTCATATATTTTTTCAAGTCTTATATTAAAAGGTGTCCCCGCATCGGTAAGAATAGCACCGTAATCGATAACGGAGAAATGGTTGTTTTTATATTCAAGAACTCCGTAACCCACGATTGCATAACCCGGGTCGATACCTAAGATAATCATGGCATACTACCTCACTATAATAATCAATATATTATAGCACAAAGAAAGCCTTTGAGCAATAGAAAAGCGCAGAAAATTATGAATTATGAATGAGGAATTATGAATTATTTCTGTTTGGAGTAAGATGTAGAGGGAAGCGGGGGCTCAGGGCTGCGCTGGAGGCGCAGCTGCGGGACGCGGTCCCGCAAAATTCCTGCGGAATTTCCTGAGCCCCTTACTCCCCTCTTGCAGAAACTAAAAAGAGGCAGGATATCCCGCCTCTAATTATAATTCAATCCAATATCTTTGCCTATTTTCTTTTTTGTCAGGCTCGCAAACAGTATTCTCATATATACCGCCATTTGACAGAATAGTTTTTCTGCTACCTTCATTGGTTTCTGCACAAATAATCAGCACTTTTTTCAAGCCAATTTCTCTGCAATAGTCCAAGGCTATTTTCAGCATCTCTTTAGCATAGCCTTTTCTTCTCTCAGTGGGTCTGACGCTGTAGCCGATATGGCCACCGAAATTCATCAGATAATCATTCAGACTATGCCTGACCTGAATCATTCCAACAAGTCTCTCATCACTTTTTCTGACGCAAATGAACTGTGTGGCAACAACAAGATTTGACGGCACAGTATCTTTATCAGAATATAAAGCTGTTTTTTTAAGCCACTTTCTTAAATCCGGTGTTGTCCTAAGCGGACCACAACCGGGCATAAAGTTTTCTCCTGAGATCTCGTCGCGATAATCAGCTATTTTTTCAAGATACTTTTCAGAAGGTGTGGTCAGAAAAAT
>JAZSGK010000071.1:0-8803 GCA_045532695.1 Acutalibacteraceae bacterium | reverse complement strand
ATACTGTTGGTCACGATTACGATTGGAAGGTAACAACACCCGCAACATGCACAGCAAAGGGTGTAGAAACTTATGCTTGCAAGAGAGACGGTTGTGACGCAACTAACGGCACAAGAGAGGTCGCTCTTGTAGCACATACAGAAACAACAATTCCCGCAAAGGCACCGACTTGTGATGAAGACGGTAACACAGAGGGTAAGGTTTGCGGCGTTTGCGGTTATGTTATAACTGCTTGTAAGACATTGGATAAGAAGGGTCACACAGCAGTTCCTTTTGCTGCAGTTTCAGCTACCTGCACAACTAACGGCACAGCTGCAGGTGAAAAGTGCAGCACTTGCGGTGATATTCTCAAAGGCGGCGAAGTAGTTGCAGCTGCAGGCCACAACTATAAGCTCATTTCATACGATGCAGGCTCATGTACAGAGAGCGGCAAAGAAATATATGAATGCAGAACTTGCGGTGAAACCAAAACAACTGTTCTTGATGCTGAGCACAATTACGGCACATGGTCAATTGTGAAAGCAGCTACTTGTAAAGAAGCAGGCAGCACAGAAAGAATCTGCAGAAGCTGCGGCGCTAAGGAAACAAAGGCAATTGACAAGCTTGCTCATACAGAGGTCATTGTAGCTGCTAAGGATGCAACATGCACAGAGCCCGGCACATCAGCAGGTAAAAAGTGCAGTGTTTGCAATACAGTTACAGAAGGCTGTGTAGTTATACCGGCAAAGGGCCACACAGAAGTAGTTGTTAAGGGTACTCCTGCCGCTTGCGGTAAGAAGGGTACAACAGATGCTTCGTATTGCTCAGTTTGTAATACTGCTATCAAGGAACAGAAGGAGCTTGCAGCTCTTGAACATATTATGGTAACAGATACAGCCAACTCAAAGGCTGCTACCTGCACAACAGAAGGTATCAAGGCTGAAAAGTGCTCAAGAGAAGGTTGCACATATACAGTAAAGACAACTATTCCCGCATCTCATGATTTCTCATCATATACAGAGACAAAGGCAACCTGTACAAAAGACGGCATGAAGTCAGGCTATTGCTCAGTTTGTAAAAAAACAACAACTGAAACAATTCCTGCAACAGGTCATAAGGTTACAAACAATGCTTCTTGGGTAACAACCAAGGAAGCAACCTGTCTCAAAGACGGTGAAAAGAAAGCTAACTGTGCTGTTTGCGGTGAACCGACTGTAAAGGTTATTCCTGCAACAGGTCATACAGAAGTAGTTTATAAGCCGGAACAGGCTGCTACATGTACGGCTGTCGGTTATACAGAAAGCAAGCACTGCTCAGTTTGTAAGACTGTTACAGTTCCTGCAAAGGAAATCCCCAAGTCAGATCATACATATGGCGAATGGACAGTTGTTAAGTCGGCTACTTGCGCAGCTGCAGGTATCGAAAAGGCAACCTGTACTGTATGTAAGGAAGAAAAGACAAGAACTGTTGACAGACTTCCTCATACAGAAAAGACAATCGATGCTGTTGCAGCCACATGCACAACTGCAGGTAGCACAGCAGGTATTGAATGCAGCGTTTGCAGCGCAAAGATCAAAGAAGTAGAAGCTATTCCCGCTCTCGGACACGATCTTGTTAAGGATGCAACAGTCAGCAAGGATGCAACATGCACAGAAAATGGCTGGATCAAGGCTGCTTGCTCACGTTGTGATTATGTTCAGGACGAAGCAATTCCTGCTCTCGGCCATGTTGAAGAAGTAATGCCCGGCACACCTGCTGACTGTATGAATACAGGTATTTCAGAAGGTAAGAAGTGTACTGTATGCGGTGAAATTACAGTTGAACAGACTACTGTTCCTGCTCTCGGTCATGATCTCGTTGCTGACCCCGCTAAGTCAACTGCTGCTACCTGCACAGAGAAGGGTATGGATTTCCTTGATTGCACACGTTGCGATTATACAGAACCCAAAGAAGTTCCTCCTCTCGAGCACACATGGGGTGAATGGGAAGAAGTTACAGCTGCTTCCTGCGATGAAAAGGGCTTAAGAAGAAGAGTATGCGCAACTTGTAACACTGTTCAGGATGAAGATATTCCTTCACTCGGCGGTCATCAGATCGTAACAAGTCCCGGCTATGCTGCAACCTGCACTGAACCCGGTAAGACAAACGGTGCTCACTGCGAAATCTGTAACACAGTAATTGAACTTCAGGAAGATATAGATCCTCTCGGCCATGACACAACAGGCGCAGAATATGAGCTTGTAAAGGCTACAGTCGATAAAGAGGGTATCCACGCTATTTACTGTAATGTTTGCGGTGAACCTGATGAAACAACAAAGTCAATCATTCCTCAAATTGATGAAAAGTCAATCAAGCTCTCAACAGCTGAGTGCACATACAACGGTAAGAAGAGAACTCCTTCAGTTTCTGTTAAGGGTGTTGACGGTGAAGATCTCGTTGAAGGCGAAGACTTTGAAGTTGAATATCCCTCAGGCAGAAAAGATGTAGGTGAATACACAATCACAGTTAAGTTCATCGGCAACTATGACGGTGAATATGATCTTAAGTTTGTTATCGCTCCCGGTAAGACATCAAAGATCACAGCTACATCATCACAGAAGGATTATGTGAAGATTTCCTGGAATAAGGTTGCAGGCGCAACAGGCTACAGATTATATATCTATAAGACTGTTGACGGTAAGACACGTAAGAAGGTCGTAAGCGTAACAGGTACATCATATAACCTCAAGAAGGATTATGCAGGCAAGGCTCTCGAAATCGGTGCTGAATACAAGGTAGCAGTTACTGCTTATACAAAGCTTGAAGACGACACCGTTATCCACGCTCTTGCAGGTGTCGCCAAGACATTCACACGTACACCCGGTAAGCCCTCTATTACAAGTATTTCCAGTGCATCAGGCAAGGCTAAGCTTACATGGTCAGATGTTAAGGGCGAAACAGCATATCAGGTATGGTACTCAACAAAGGAAGACGGCGAATATAAGAAGGCAGGTTCAGGCTTAACCTCAACAACATATTCAAAGTCATTCACAAAGGGTAAGACAATCTACCTTAAGGTCAGAGCTTATACTAAGGTTGACGGTAATGTTATTTACGGTTCCTTCAGCTCCGTTAAGAGCGTTACAATTAAATAAGTAAATCTGAACAAATAAGAAAGAGAAGTCCGGAAGGGCTTCTCTTTCTTGTCTTCTGCGTATAATAAAAAAGGCAGCCACTAAGTGACTGCCCTTATCCCGCAAGTGCCGTTTTATGACGTGTATAACCTGCTTTAAGCAGGATGGTGATAGCGAGTCAGGTTCACGCTCCCTTCGTCCGCAAAGCGGGAGGTCTGCAATCCGCTGACAAAGCGTCTCTCCTTTTGATAGGGTGTTGGGTTATAACTATCATAGAGAACACGAACATCGCAGGAATATAAACTTATTCGTTGTCTTGCTTTTCGTATTTTTCTATAAGTCTGTCTTCGATGATATTGCCTACCTCGTTGAATTCTTCTTCATCTTCAATCTGAATGAGATAGGTTTCGCCATTTTCTTCGATTACCTTGAGAATGAGAACATCACCGTCATCATCAAGAATTTCAACTTCATCTTCATAAATGGGTAAAAGAGCAACATATCTTCTGTCATCATCGAGCTCAATTCTGTCGATTTCCTCAAAGAGATGTTCCTTTCCGTCATCATCAACAACGGAAACTATGTCCATATCCATATTTAATTCTTCGCTCATAGCTTTCCTCAGGCCCGAAAATACGAGCCGTCCTTTCATTATTATCTTTCCTCTATATTTTAATATTTATTCGCTGTAAAGTCAATAGCTCTTTTAATATAATACTTTATAAAAAATATTCCAAAACTGTTGGCAATTGGTGGTAATATGTGATATAATGATAATAATTATAGTGTGATACTATGTCCTTTGGGACTTTCTGAGTGTGAAAAGATAGATTAAATGATTTTATGGAATAAAGAGGAGAGATATAAATGTCAAATTCATTGAATCCGGTTTTTGGTGAGTGGTATACAGAAAGACAGCTTGGCTCCGGTACTGACGGTAAAGTTTTCAGCATATACAGAGAGAAATATGACGGTACAAAAGAAAGATCCGTACTTAAAATAATCCGTCTCGGTGAAAACAGGGGAGATATCAAAACCTTTGACCCTAACGAAAATATTGTGATTGAAAATGAGGAAGAATACTATTCTACCATTATCTCAGGTATTACTGAGAATATTAAAAGCGTAATGGAATCCGACAAGGGTAAGCACATCGTGCGTTATGAAGATTTTGAGCTTCGTAAGGCAAGCGACGGAAAAGGCAGACTTATTCTTCTTAAGCTTGAAGAAATGCGCTCACTTGCTGATTTACTCAAGGAGTTTTCCTTCACTCTTGAAGAGACGCTCCGTCTTGGTATCAGCGTCTGCAAGTCTTTAATTAAGTGCCGTAGCTTCGGCGGATATATTTATCCTAATCTCAAACCTGAGAATATTCTTTTTGACAGAAACGGCGTATGTAAGCTTGGTGATTTCGGTACATTCAGTCTTCTCGAGCCTGCAAAAACTTCCGTTGCTTATAAGCGTACTCAGTATTATATGGCTCCCGAAATTATAAGAACGGGCAGAATGAACAATACGGCAGATACCTATGCTTTAGGTCTTGTGCTTTATATGCTTTCAAACAGAGGCAGACTTCCTTTTGCAGAGCCGTACCCAGAAAAGGTGACAATCAACTCTCTCAACGAAGGTGTTCAGAAAAGAACAGCCGGAGTGAAGTTTCCCGAGCCTCAGCTTGCAAGTGAAGAGCTTAAGAAGATTATTGCAAAGGCATGTGCATTCAAGCCCAATGAAAGATATTTCACACCTGAGCAGATGCTCAGTGACCTTACAAATGCACTTAACAACAAGCCCTTTGAAGAGGCTCAGTATAATGACGTCTATTCTGTGACAACTGACGCCTATGATATACCCGAGGATATTCTTATACCCGATGTTGAGGATTTTGAGAAAGAGCCTGAACAAGAAATTGAGGTTGTATCTTTAAAGCAGGAAATCAAAATTCCGGAGATAATTCCTACCTATAAAAGCGAAGCACCTGCAAAGAAAAAACAACCCGTAAGGTATGAGAAGCTTCCTGAAATCAAACGTAAGAAAAGACGCAACAAAGAAATGGAAAGCAGAATACTTACAATGCTGATTATTACGGTGCTGCTTTTCATACTGATGATAACTTCAATTGTGCTTCATTCTTCAGGCGACGAGGATACTATTCAGAGTATCGCTGCCGCTGTTAACAACTATTACTTTATGCTCAGTGGAGGTGGTCTTTTAAATGGCTGCTGAATTAATTAAATCTGTTCTTGCTGCTGAGGCAAAAGGCCGTCAGATGGAAGCAGATGCGAGAAAAAAAGCCGAAAAAATCATAAGCGATGCTGAAATTCAGGCTGATATTATTGTTAAAACTTCTATACAGCAGGCTGAAAATCAGGCTAACCTTATAATAAGCGATGCAAAATATCAGAGTTCAGGCCAGGTTAAGCAGGCTGAAAAATTAGCTGAAATGCGTGAAAAGAAGTCTATTGCCGACACAGAAAAACAGTATGAGACGGCAATCAAAATGATTTATGAAGAACTTCTCTTAAACTGAATATATGATAAATATGACGAAAAGGAGGTGCTGTTTTGGCGAAAATTAAAATGATGGCGTTTGAGATTATCTCTCTTTTAAGTGACAGCAAGAAGATTGTTGATTATCTGCAGAGAACAGGCGCTGTACAGTTTGAGGATGCAGCAGACGAAGAGCTTATTAAGTATAAGACAACATCTATTGTGTCACAGCTTGAAAGCAAATACGCTTTAGCTCAGAGTGCATATAAAATACTTGAAGAAAACTGCAGGCTTAAAAAGAGCTTTATCGAATCCTTCAGTGACTGTAAGGAAATAGATTACAGCGATTATAAGATGCTCACCGATAAAAGTGAAGAGCTTACGGGCGTCTGCCGCGAAATATGTGTTTTGAAAGAGCAGATTGATTCTCAGAAGGCCGAAATAATAAAACAGCAATCTCTGATAGATTACTACACTCCATGGCACGGACTTGATATTCCGATGGCATCAAAGAGAACTGTTTCTACATCTATTTTTATTGGTACTTTTAAAAATCAGTACAGTAAAGATGAAATTTTTGAGCTCATAAGAGAGAGAGACAGTGAGCTTGACGATGTGGAAATCGAGATAGTATCCTCTGAAAAAATGCTCACCTGTGCAGTATTTATGTGCCATGAATCAAGTAAAGAAAATCTCGAAGGCATACTCAGGGATATAGGCTTTGTGATACCTGACAAGGTAGCAATGAAGCTTCCTGACAAGGCACAGGAGGACTGCAAAAAAGAAATTGAAACTGTCAATCAGAATATAGAAAAGCTCACGGCAGAAATAAAAGAATACGAAAGCTATTACAGCGATCTTCGGTTTTTAAGTGACTATTTTCTTTCGCAGATTGAAAAGTATAAGGCTGTTGAGAATGCAGGCTCAACGGAAATGGCATTTTACGTCAAAGGTTATGTGCCAAAGCGTGTGGCAGAGGAAATCAAATTTGAAATTGAGCGTTCCTACAGGGCACAGATGGAAATCTATGAGCCGGATTACGAAAACGAAGATGTGCCCGTACTCATAGAGAACAAGAGCTTTGCTGCAGGTGTGGAGAGTATCACAGATATGTATTCTTCTCCCTCGAACAAAGATGTTGACCCTAATCCGGTAATGTCATTTTTCTATTATGCCTTCTTCGGACTTATGCTTTCCGATGCGGGTTACGGATTGTTGATGCTTATATTTGCAATTTTTGCAAAGAAAAAGCTTAAGGTAAAGGGCAATACGAAAAAGTTTGCTGATATGGTTATGTACTGCAGTATATCAACTATCTTCTGGGGTGCGATGTTCGGCGGCTTCTTCGGTGATCTGATACCCGTATTCAGTAAGAACTTCTTAGGAATAACGGACCTGCCGTCATTGGCATTGTGGATGGAGCCTATGAATAACAGTATACAGCTGCTGCTCTACTGCTTCCTCTTCGGTATTATACATCTTTTCGCAGGTGTGCTGATAAGAGGCTATATGCTCATACGGGATAAAAACTATCTCGGTGCAATATGTGACACGGTACCTGTTCTGGTATTTGTTGTAGGCTTTGCAATAGTGGGTGCCGGCTTCTTTACTGAGGTACCGCAGAATATCAAATCTATGGGTACTAAGATACTTATAGCAGGTGCAGTGCTCATAGTACTCACAGCGGGCAGAAGCTCAAAGAATATCTTAGGTAAGCTTGGCGGAGGTCTTTACGGACTTTACAATTCCGCAGCCGGATATCTCGGCGATATACTTTCATATTCGAGACTTCTGGCTCTCAGCCTTGTAACAGGTGTTATTGCTAACGTTATAAATCTCTTGGCAGCTATGGGCAAGAATATATTGCTCTTTGTGCCCATTTTCCTGCTGGGACACACAATAAACATAGCTATTAATCTCATAGGAACTTATGTTCATACCAGCCGACTTCAGTATGTAGAGTTCTTCTCGAAATTCTATGAAGGCTCAGGCAGGTCTTTTAAACCGTTTAAAATAAAATCAAAATTCTTTACAATTAAGGAGGAAAATAAATATGAATAATCTTGGTCTTTTCTTAGCAATTTTAGGTGCAGCTTTAGCTGTAGGTTTCTCAGGTGTAGGCTCAGCCAAGGGTGTTGGCCTTGTTGGTGAAGCAGGCGCAGGGCTTCTCTCTGAAGACAGCAGCATGTTCGGTAGAGTTCTCATTCTTCAGATTCTTCCCGGTACCCAGGGCCTTTACGGTTTCCTTATTGCACTCATCATCTTTATTAAAACCGGCATTCTTTCAGGCGCTCCCGTTGAAATGACATGGGTACAGGGTCTTTCAATCTTTGCCGCAGCACTTCCTATGGCTATCGTAGGTTACTTCTCAGCTATCTATCAGGGCAGAGTTGCTGCTTCAGGCGTTTCACTTATTGCAAAGAAGCCAACAGAGCTCGTTAAAGGTATGACAATGTCCGCTCTCGTTGAGACTTATGCCGTTCTTGCTCTTCTTGTTTCATTTATCGCTGTAAACAACATTACTGTAGGTTAATTAAAAAAACGATAGATTTTACAGTGAAGGAGATGAAGACAGCTTCATGACGACGGGACTTGACAGAATTATTGAAAAAATTCTTTTGCAGTCACAGGAAAACTGCGACCAGATATTGAACGATGCAGCGGCTCAGGTTAAAAAAATTATTACTGATGCAAGAGCCGAGGCTAATAAGCAAAGCGATGAAATCATATCAAAAGCACAAGCTGAAGCTAAAAAAATAGAAGCCGTTTCAAAAAGTTCGGCAGAGTCCATAACAAGAAACCGTTATCTTGAAATAAGAAACGCTATTCTCAATGACATTATTTCCGCAGCATATCTTGAGATTGAAAAGTTTTCAGACGAAGACTATTTTGCTATGCTCAAGCGCCTTTGCATCAAAAACGTCTTAGAGGGCGAGTGCGAAATGCATCTGAGCGGTTACGATATCGGCAGACTTCCCGATGACTTTGAAATGAGCATAAACAGTGAAATATACGAAAAGGGTGCCGTACACATCTGTGATACACCTGCCGACATAGAAAACGGCTTTATACTTCACTACGGTGATATCGAAATCAACTGCACATTAAAGGCGGTTTTCGATGAAAATATGGACAGACTCAAGGATATGCTCAGCACTGCGCTGTTTTAATAGGAGGCAAAAATGAGAGATACAGATTATGCCTACTGCGTAGCGAGAATACGT
>JAZSGK010000121.1:0-3365 GCA_045532695.1 Acutalibacteraceae bacterium | reverse complement strand
AATCGACAACCTTCGGGTGCGGGTGTCCCGCCCACACTTATTCACTATTCCCTATTACTTCTTACTTCCAAAAATCGACCCAAAGATTAGTGAAAAGTGAATAGTGAAGAAGTAATAAGTAAAAATCGACAACCTTCGGGTGCGGGTGTCCCGCCCACACTTATTCACTATTCCCTATTACTTCTTACTTCCAAAAATCGACCCAAAGATTAGTGAAGAGTGAATAGTGAAGAAGTAAGAAGTAAAAATGGCAACAACTTAAAAATACTTTTACAATCGGGTGCGGGTGTCCCGCCCTAACTTATTCACTATTCCCTATTACTTCTTACTTCCAAAAATCGCCCCAAAGATTAGTGAAAAGTGAATAGTGAAGAAGTAATAAGTAAAAATCGACAACCTTCTATCGAAACTTGTCGATTTTTGGCCCGCCCGGAGGGATTCGAACCCCCGTTCTTCAGAATCGGAATCTGCTGCGTTATCCGGCTGCGCCACGAGCGGTTATTTACTTTGCTTAATTTGAAGGGTGATGGGATCTGTAACGGCTTACCGCTAACTTAAACGGCTGCTGCCAAAAGACAACAGCCGTCAGTTTCTCTTTTTCTTATTCGGCTAAAGCACGCTCAAGCCATATCTTACCGATGTCCATTGCTGCATAAAGACCCTTCTTTTCAGTCTTCTGAGCAATTCTGTCATGGGGTCTTACGTTGGGGTCGGTATTGATGAGCTGAACTGCAACTCTGTCAGCAACCTCTAAGCCGTCAACGTCTTTGGTTGAAAGAATCTGGAACATTACAACAAACTTGTCGCTCATGTTGCCGTAGTAAAGGGTGTTACCCTTTCTTACAAGAGGCTTATCCTTGTATGTTAAAAATTCACTTTTCTTCTTAGCTGCCATATTGTACCTCCTTAGAATATTGGTCTTATAAGGCTCATTAGTCTTCCTTGAGATAATCTCTGACAAGCTGCTGTAAAAGCTCGTCACGGTCAACCTTTCTTATAAGACTGCGGGCATTGTTGTGAGTAGTGATATATGTCGGGTCTTCAGAGAGAATATAACCGACTATCTGGTTTATGGGGTTGTATCCCTTTTCCTTAAGAGCAGCATATACCTGCTTCATAATTTCTTTCATCTCTTCGGGTGAACCGCCCTGGAGTTTGAATCTGATAGTTTCGTCGATCATGTAACGACCCTCCAATCAAGAATAAATTAAAATACAGGACTATTATATAACATTTAAAAAGATAAAACAATGGTATTTTCAATTTTTTTATAAAGTTTTTTTGACAGGAGAGTGTAATTTAAGTGAAAAAGGCAGATACTTCGGCAGGGTACGGCAAAGAGGGACAAAAAAAGTTGACTTTTGCGGTCTTTGGTGCTAAACTCTATCTTATCAGAAAGACAAAGGATGATGAAGTATGTTTTTAAAGAATCCGATTCAGAAAGCATTTTTTGCTCTTTTCGGAGTTATAATGTCACTGTTTTTTATGATTAACGGTGATTATGTTGCTCCCTCAACAGAAAACCCCATAGATGTCAGCATAAAAGGCAAGGAAAAGGCTGTAATGGCGCTTATTGCTGACCCTCAGATATCAAACTATATGTTTGAAAGATACCCGGTTTTCACAGCGGCATGCGAAGATTTACATAATGCTCAGTGCCGTATCGATGCACTTATCGGTGCAGGCGACATAACAGAAAACGCTTTCGCTATGGAGTATCAGTTGGTTTATGACGGGCTTTCAGGTCTTGATACAAGATACATAATGGCCTCGGGCAACCACGATATCAGACTCAGAAATTATAAAAAGAGCCTTGCTGCTTTCTCGGGCTTTACAAATGCTCTCAACGGCGACGAGGCAATGGACTGCTATCACTATACCGATAATATAAACGGCTATAAGGTAATAGTCCTCGGCTCAGACAGAACCGAGATGGAGCAGGCTTATATCAGCGACGAACAGCTTGAATGGCTCGACGATGAGGTTGAGGCTGAAAATGGCAAGCCCACATTTGTAGTGCTTCATCAGCCTCTTAAGAATACCCACAACGAAATGGCAGCCTTCGGCAGCATAACAGGTGCAGGCGGCAGCGTCGGCGAGCAGAGCATTGCAATCAAGAAGATACTTTCCAAGTATAAAAACGTGTTCCTTATTTCGGGTCACCTTCATTCAGGCTTCGGACCCGACAGCTATAACTATGTTGACGGTATTCACTGTATCAATGTACCCTCAATGGCAATCGTCAACAAAGATGGCACCTACAACGATGCAGGTACCGGCTACATTATGGAGGTCTATAAGACTAAGGTTATCTTCAGAGCAAGAGACTTTGCCAAGGGTACCTGGGTAGCTGATACCACAGGCGACGAGAGCTATAATATTACAATAAAGCTTGAGAAATAAGGTAGGACTATGAAAAAGCAACTGATAATCTTTGACTGCTTCGGCGTAATTTTCGGCGAGGTGGCACCGCTGTTTCTCAGGAAGTTTCTTCCGACAGAAGAGGCAGACGCTTTAAAAGAGAAGCTCTTTGTACCTGCAGACTTAGGGCAGGTGACTTATGATGAGCTTATGACTGATATGGCAAAGGCTCTCAGAATGACAAAGGAAGAGATGATACCTCAGTGGGAAGAGCTCTTTATCCTGAGAGAGGAGATAGTACCCGTCATAAGAAAGCTCAGGGAAGAGGGCGATATAGCTCTTTTATCCAATGCACCCCTTGGTGTAGTTGAGGGGCTTCTCGACAGGTATGCACTATGGGATTTATTCGACGAGACAGTTATATCCTGCAATGTGGGTATGGCAAAGCCCGACGAGGCGATTTACAGATACTGCATATCTCTTTTCGAAGGTGAATATGACAAAATCTATATGATTGACGACAGCCCCAAAAACCTGGAGCATCTGCCGTCTATGGGCATCACTCCCATACTGTATAGGGAAGTGGGAGACTTGGAGAGAATACATTGTGAAAAGTGAGGAGTTAGGAGTTAGGAGTTAGGAGTCAGGAGTTAGGAGTGAGGAGTTAGGAGTGAGGAGTTAGGAGTGAGGAGTTGCTGACGAGGATTTTCAGTCTGATGAAGAGGTGGGTGCGGCTCCATCAAATCGCCTTAAGGACGATTTGCAGCGACGCTGTCGCTGTACCGAATTCCTCCGAGGAATTCGGTAATGGAGCCGCTGCTTCCCTCCACATCTCACTTTATCAGTTCGTCAGTCAAGCCTTCCCTCTCGAAAAGCAGTACCGCTTGTGGTGGATGAGTCGACAAAACTTTATTCCACAAATCGAACAAATGTTCTTGACAAACTGAAAAATATCCTATAGAATTAAAGTGTAAGGCGAAATAGTGCTGTCACAGAAAAGGACT
>JAZSGK010000213.1:0-20875 GCA_045532695.1 Acutalibacteraceae bacterium | reverse complement strand
ATGTATATGGTCTTTGCACGCTTCTGCCTCTATTATTTCCACTTCCTTGTATTCACACAGCTTTCTCAACATTGTGCCTATATCTTGTTTTATTTTCCCATATATCGCTTGTCTCCTGTATTTTGGTGCAAACACTATGTGGTACTTGCAATTCCATTTTGTATGTGCTAAACTATGTGTGGCATTATTTTGTTCTGACATTCTAATGTCCTCCTTATGTGTTATTTTTGCGTAACTGGCAGGTCACGCTTTTACTATAACACATAAGGAGTTTTTCTGTTATACTCATAGGCAATAGCCTTTTTTGAGCCCCGCCACTATGGCGGGGTTTTCGCATACAAAAAAATCCGAACAGCATAGCCGTCCGGATCATTTGATATGTATATTATTCGAAGAGATTGCTGAGAAGCTGTTCCATCATCTTCATACCTGCATCAACGGGGTCTGCCTCACCCTGTAAGAAGAGAAGACCGATAATTGTACCGAATACCTTTACAAGGATATCCATAACGCCTGCCATTGTATCCTCTTCGGGCTCTGAACGTGAAAAGTCTGCTGTAAATTCAATAACTGTACCTGCAGCATAACCGGGAATCTCGAAAGGACGGTTTGCAGCATAGGTTTCATTAGTTGTATAGCAGTACCAACCGTTGAAAGCATAGCCTGAGGGAGGGTTAACACTGGGAAGAGTGATGACATCGTAGGGTAACTGACCGCCTTCAGTTGATTCAGGGATCATATAATACATACTGTCTGTATAACGGTTGTCATAAGTGAAAACAGGTTTGCCGTTTGCGTCTAAGCCTTCATATACTCTTACGCCGCCCTTGATTGAGCCACCGTTGAGATTAAAGCTGAGAATAACCTGCTTTGTAAGAACCTGGCTGATATAGCTGTCTGTTGTATCAATAACTGCTGAAGCGCCAACTGAAAGTGCGCTGAAAAGCATCATAACCGAAAGAACTACGGCTAAAACTTTTTTCATGGTAATAACCTCCTGAAATTTAATAGATGTTAGTTTACGTTATCAGAATAAACCGCCAAGAATTTCCTCTAAGTCGATATTAATGCCAAGTAAAGCTAAAACCTTACCTGCAACACCTATAAGTACATTGAGAATTGTATCAAAGATATCGCCTTCGATTTCAGCGGGACTGTAAACAGCTGTGAAATAGAGAACAGCCTTTTCAGAATATGCCTGATAGTCACCTTCGGGGATTTCAAAACGGCTAGCTGCTGAATAAACACGAACAACGCCTTCGCTGTTTCTGTATTCCCAACCGTCAAACACCTTTCCTTCGGGAGGAACAACTGAGGGAAGAATTACATATGTACCTGCAGTATGAAGCTTACTGCCGAATGTACCTGTAACGGTCTGGCTGTTGTCGGGAATCATGTGATAGATGCCTGTTACGCCTTCTTCGTAAACGAACTTACCGGTTGTTGCATCGTACACAGGTACTGAACCGTAAATTGCGCCTGACTGAAGGTCAAAGCTGAGAACAACCTGGCTGCTGTTGATAACGCCTGTTGCTCTTAAGGTGTCAATAAGTGAGCCTTTATCGCCGATATAATCTGCTGCTGAGGAGCTGAAAGTAAGAGCTCCGAAAAGCATCATAACCGAAAGGAGAACGGCTAAAACTTTTTTCATGGGGAAAACCTCCTGATATTTCTTAATTTATTCGAATTGATTATACCACCATCAATATCAAATTGCAAGGGATTTTTTGAAGAATTAAAACTTTTTTAGTGTTTTATTTGATTTTTTTAATCATTAATGGACACTTATAAATAAAATGTGTATTAAATTGCTGTCAAGTTTGTATTTTATATGAAATAAGTTGACAATAAATCACAAGATGTTGTATAATTCCTTATAGCTATATAACAGATATCGAAACGAGGTAAAACTGAAATGACAGACAAATTCGGCTTGTTTTTTGGCTGGGGACCCTTCTCAAAGAAGTATGCGGGGCTTTCCAATATTGCTGAACATGAAAAATACGAGGGCATTCGCTTTGACCTGAATGTTACTCCTGCTATAAGCGCTTTTGATATAAAAGTACCCAATGTAACACTCCCCAGTGCATATCATCCGTGGCTTTGTAATGAAGATTATTCTTTCTATTCATACAGACATGATCTGCAGTGGAAAGACAAGGTTATCGCCGATGTATCATATACGAAGCTTACCGATAACAGTATACTCGTACGAACGGAAGTTGTCAATAATACAGATATAATAAAAAACTGTGTTGTCAATTACTTTTCATCCATAGAATATCCCCAGGATTTGTATACGGAAGTAAAACTTCCCGAAAAATGTGTTTATCTTGACTCTCTCAACTACAGCGAATATTCTTACTCAATTTCCCGCCCCTGGGATCAGCAGAGTCAGGACGGCAGAAAAAAAGGTGAATTCCTTGATAAGACTTTCGTCGGTGGTAAGGGACTCGGCGACAGAGCGGAAAAATGGCATATGCCTCATAGAGTAATTGAGCCTTTCGGTGCAACCAAAGGAGACAAAGTTAAATATACAATTGATATAGATCAGAGTTTTGACAATGCTATACTTGCCGTCAGATACCGCACAAGTGACATTTACTACGAGCAGGGCAAACAAGTCGGCGTACATTATATAAACAGTGCAAAAACTTCCACATTCACTGTCAACGGTACTTTGCTTGAGCTTGCGCCTTGCGACACACCTGAAATTGCATATCTTTCCCTGGGAAAAGTTGCTGAAGGGCAGATGAGCCTTGAATTTATCGCAGAGGGCACAGGTGCGGCAGAGTTCGATTTTATTGCAATAATCGAAGAAGCTGATAAGGATAATATTATTGTATATACAGAGGGCGTCGATTTCATCCCGGAAATCTGCAATGCAAAATGCGACAAAGGTTATCTTACTACTCTTAAATATGACCGAATCAAAGGTGAATACAAACTTCGCATTTTCAATGATAACACTCGCTTCAGAGAAATTGAAACCGGTGCTCTTGAGGACTGTATGACAGCAAGACTTTCCAACGCTGACGAAACCTTTGACGATGTTACCGAAAGTTTCACAGGCGCTTTTAACCGCAAGCACAGCGACGAAGGCTTCTTCCATAACGCTATAAGCCATACTATTTTCATTGAGCCCGGTGAAAAGAATGTCCAGTACGCCGTTATATCAAAGGGTGAAACCGAATATAAGAGCGAAGAAGAGTATGAAGAAATCTACCTCAGAGCTAAAGCAACTGCCATCGATATAAAGCTTAATCCCTCAGGTGAAAAATATAAGCTCAGCAATCAGATTCTTGCTGCAACGGTTATGACCAACGTGGTCTATCCGATTTATAAACGCGGTGAATATATAATTCACCATACCCCCGGTAAGCGTTGGGACTGCCTTTACACATGGGATTCAGGCTTCATTGGTCTCGGCATGAATGAGATTGCACCGAAATTCGCAGAATATATAATTGATACATATTTAAGCGAGGAAAGTAACCCCGACTATGCTTTCCTTCATCACGGTTCACCTGTACCTGTACAGATTTATCAGCTTTACGAAATGATACAGAAGGCCGACAGTAAAGAGCATCTCCTCTCCTACTATTCACGAGCAAGACTCTACTACAGATTCCTCGCAGGCAAGATAAGAGGCTCAACAACAGCAAAATTCAAGAGCGGTATCCTCACCTCTTATGACTATTTCTATTCTTCAAGCGGTATGGATGACTATCCTGCACAGGTTGCAATGATGAAGCAGAGACTCCGTGACAAGGCGTCGCCTGTTATCACAACCTCGCAGGTTATCCGTTTCGGAAAGATTCTCGCAATTTTAGCTGACAAGCTCGGCAAAGCAGATGATGTGAGTGAGTACACTGCCGACGCTGAAAGACTGACAGCTGCACTCAACAGATACTCCTGGGATAACGACAGCGGTTATTACAGTTATGTGCTTCACGATGAAAACTATGAGCCTACTGAAATATTCAGAACAGCTGACGGAGAAAATCTCAACAAGGGTCTTGACGGTATCTATCCCATTATTGCAGGTGCCTGCGACGAAAATCAGAAAGAGAAAATCATAGGTCACCTCACCAATGTAAAAGAGATGCACTCCCCCTTCGGTATCAGTGCAGTTGATATGACGGCAGGGTACTATATGGTAAACGGCTATTGGAACGGCAACATCTGGTTCCCCCATCAGTGGTTTATTTTTAAGAGTATGCTTGACCTTGGTGAAACCGCCATTGCAAGAGACATTGCTCATATGGCACTGAATATCTGGAAGAGAGAGGTTGATGACACCTACTACACCTTTGAGATGGTCAACACTGTTACCGGCTGCGGCGGCTGGTTCCACAACTTCGGCGGTCTGTCTACTCCCATCAATATGTGGGCTAAGGCTTACTACTCACCGGGTACTGTCAATGTAGGCTTTGATACTTTCCTTGAAAGAACAAAATTCAATGAGAATAATACCGAAGGCGAAATCACATTTACATACTACGGCAAAAATGAAAAGTTCGCTCTTCTTGCTGTTATGACAGAAGGCAAAGACTATACAGCTACTCTCGACGGTGAAGAAATCAGCTTCAGCTATGAAAGCGGCAACTGTGAGTTTGTTTTAAATTCAAAACATAAAGAAACCCATACACTTATAATAAAGGAGAAATAAAGCTATGTATGAAAACATAAAGCCACTTAAAGTGAATATCATTTCAGACATTCACTACTATGCAAGAGAAATGGGCTGTGAGGGTAAAGCTTTTGACAAGGCCAACGTTACAGCCTCAAACGAAATGGTTCACAGTAAAGAAATCCTCGAAGCTCTTATGGATCAGCTTGCAAAAGACGATGCAGATATTGTCCTCGTCAGCGGTGACACCACATGTAAGGCCGAAAAGCCCAGCCACGAGGGTGTAATCAGAGTTCTTCGCTCACTTAAAGAAAGAGGCAAAAGAGTTTATGTAATAACTGCCACCCATGATTTCAACGGTGACGGCATGACCTATTTCTATGACGGAGACGAAAGAAAAAAGGTTCCCGGCACAAAAAGAGAAGAGCTCCTTGATATGTATTGGGAATTCGGCCCCGAAGAAGCTATATCCGTACATAAAGACAGTATGTCATATGTTGTTCAGCTCTGCGACGGCTACAGACTCTTTGCTCTCAATGATGACAGGAATCTGAAGGGTGCCAGCGGTTTTTCAGATGACTGCTTCCAGTGGATAACAGAGCAGATTGAAGACGCAAAGAAAAACGGTCAGTTCATTATTCCTATGACACATCATCCTATGCTCTCCCCCTCACCCTTCTATAAAATTATCGGCGGCGGTAACATTATGGGTGAAGCCGACAAGAGAATCGACGAATTCACCGAAATGGGTCTTAACTATATGTTCACAGGCCACACCCATATGCAGGATATCTCCTACAAGTACACAGATAAAGATAAGGTTTTCTATGATATTACAACTGCAGGTGCCGTTGGGTACCCTGCCACATTCCGTCAGGTTGTTTTTGATCCTGCGAAGGGACAGATTAATGTTGACTCTGTTGATGTTGATTTTGAACTCGGCGGAAGAAAGATCAAAGATCACCTCGAGGATAAATTTTTCGGTATGATCAGACGGGTAATTGCCAAGGCAGGCAGCGACATTCCCGAATTTGCAAGAATGGCAACATCTTTCAGCGTAAAGGAAGAGCTTATATATAAAATCGGCTGGATAATCAAGCCCTTTGCTAAGCTTCTTGGTAAGCTGACTATAGGTAATCTTGCTCCTCTTTGCAAGAAAGAATCAGGACTCAAAAAGGCTGACTGGCAGGATATTAAGGACGAGAGTGTTGTTAACTTTATCGTATCTCTCGTTGCTAACCTTTACGGCGGTGACAGTCCCTATTCACCCGACACTGCATATTACAAAATCACAATGGGCATACTCGCTATCATCGACAGTATACTCGCAGTATTCGGCATCAAAATCGGTAAAATTCTCAAGGGTGCTGAATCGGTACAGAGCCTTGTTGAGCCTCTCCTTTATAATAACGGCATCTGCGACGAAAAAGCTACTCTTAACCTTTTTGATAATCTGCCGTCTAAAGAACAGACCAAACCTAACTTCATTAAGAGTAAAAAAGGCTTAGGCGTTATCATTGGCCTCGTGCTCGGTGTAATAGTATTACTCCCTGTTATCCTTGTTGCTCTTCTTATTGGCTTCATCATCAACTACATAAAGTATCACGACAAATTTTAAGCTATGGAAGAGATTAAAACAGGCAGATACCGCCACTTCAAGGGCAACGAATATGAAGTAATCGCTATAGCAAAGCACAGCGAAACTACCGAAGACTATGTAGTCTACAAGGCACTCTACGGTGACGGCGGACTCTGGGTAAGACCCGCATCAATGTGGAATGAAACTGTTGAACGAGACGGTGCGACTTATAAACGATTCACTTACATAGGCGAATAAAAACTTAAGGACAGTTCCAAATCGGAACTGTCCTTTTAATGTATTCATTTCAAAAAGCATTTTGCATCATATGATAAATTTCCAGAAAGCTCACTACCATAAATATAAAGTGAAGAATTATATTTCTGTCCAAGCCCTTGAAGCTGAAATATTTTCTGCCTGAAACTTTAATAATAAAGGTAATCAGTGCAAACAAAACGTAGATGTGCCATGTAAACAAATCCACAGTAAACAGTACCGTAGCAAAAGCCGACAGTGTGCCGCGAGTGTTTAACCATATGAGAACCAGCAAACTGTTAAACAGACAATACAGCGCCACAATAAAGAGGCTTGCAGACGATAAGCTTTTATACTTTGATTCTGATTTCATCATAATATCCTTAAAATACGATAATTAAAAGAAGTACAATACTGACTATAGTCAGCACCAAATGAACGACACAATTGGGAATTGCACAGGCAAGAAAATATTTTCTTGCCAGCTGAATCTTGCAGACGAGAGTAACAATTGCAAAAATCAGATAGAACACTGCCGAATACTTTATCACACTTCCGAGGTCAACAGATGATAAAATCATGTCTGCCACACAAAGGATGTTATATAAAACTACAATTACAAGGCTGAAGTTGAAAATTCTGTTATATCTTGAAACGCTCATAAACAGTCTCCTTTTTATTTCATACTGTCGATGTTCCACTTGAGAACACTGTCAATAGGATTTTTGCTCTGCACCACATAAGGTGCTGCAGCTGACTCGGTGATAATATACACACTGCCGTCGGGATAAACCGTAATCTCTTCAAGATAAGTCGGTACTCTGTACTGTGCGATACGTTCTTTCTTCATACAGTAATAAAGAGGTACATCCTGACCGCCTACTGTGATAATCTCATCAGGCTCACCCTTTGTCACATCTTCATAGATGTATACCCTCGAGTTTGTGATTGCAGTAGCAGAAGCAGTATAAGCTATTCTTCCGTCAGCCATTACACACATTCCCTGAACTTTAAATGGCGTGGTAAATGCGAAGTCGGGAATCATATTGTTCTCTTCGTCAATTTTATCTTCCTTTATACCCCACTTACCGTTTTCGTCGAGCACAAATGCATTACAGCGTGAGAAATACTTTTCGCCGTTTTTAGCGGTATAGATGTTAGTTGCACCCTTGATGTCATCAACTGTAATATCCGTAAACTCACCTATGTAGAGGATACCGTCACACACGTTTACATATGAACAGGTGGTATCAGTATAAAGCTCAGCCTCGATAGGTACATATGTATCATCATCGGCAGCAAGAATCTTACTTAAAGACAGTACATGTGTAACGCTTGTTGTTGCAATATAGACGTTATCTTCATAAACCGCAATACCGCCGAAGTGACCGTATGCCTTATTCTTTTTACCGTGACAGCCAACTGACTTTACGAAGTTACCATCGCCGTCAACAACAATAACTCTTGAGGGCTGCACCTTTTCTTTATAATATCCTGAGATGAGGAAAATATCGTTTTCCTTTTCATAGAAGATGCCTTGGGGTACAAAGCCTTCTTTGAGACCGGGAATTATAAAAGCCTCTTCAGCGTTTTCATAGAAATCTCTGAGCTGAAGCTCATTTGGTAATTCACCTGTTACCATATCAGTCTGAGTAAGCTTCGTTGAAGCTTCGGCATCATACTCGGCGATAGTCGGTCCGCCACCGCTGAAGGTGAAAATCAGTGAAGTGATAAGAGCAAAAATTTTACCTATAATGTCCATAATATTTTTCTCCTTGTTTTATTGAGAGTATTATACTATCTATAAGCTTTTTTGTCAAATTAAAAGGACAGCTCAGATGAACTGTCCTTGTTTCTTTATTGTACTCGCCCTCGCCGGGCAGGCATTTTTTCTTGTAAGAAAGAATCAAAGAACTTTGCTCGTTCCCTTTTAGTTGAGCGCTGCCAAACTTTCATCAATCATCTTAATTTTTTCTGTCAGCTTCTCGGCATCTGCCTTCTGAGTGTCAATAACATTCTGAGGGGCCTTTGCAAGGAAACCGGGATTTGAAAGCTTACCGTTGATCTGTGCGAGCTTCTTTTCAGCTGTTTCTCTTTCCTTGAGAAGCCTCTTTCTTTCTGCTTCGAAATCAACAAGATCACCCATAGGAATATAAATCTTAGCGTCAGCTGTTACAATGCTTACGCTGCCTTCAATATTAAAGCTGTCACCTACAGTTACCTCTGAAGCGGAAGCAAGCTTCTGCATAAAGAGAGCTGAAAGTGAGAAGATATCCTTCTTTTCCGTGGCAATGTACACATGAGCCTTTCTTGAGGGGGGAACATTCATTTCACCGCGTCTGTTACGGATTGCTCTGATAGCGTCCATAATAATGTTCATCTTCTCTTCGTCTTCAGTGAATACGAGTTCATCGCTGAAAACGGGCCACTGTGACTTCATAATTGTCTCACCGTTGTGAGGAAGTGTCTGCCAGATTTCTTCAGTGATGAAAGGCATAAAGGGATGAAGAAGCTTGAGTGTCTCACTCATAACATAAACGAGAACTGCTCTTGCAGTTGCAGCTTCGTCGCCGCCCTTCTGAAGTCTGATCTTAGCAAGCTCGATATACCAGTCGCAGAAGATATCCCAGATAAAGTCATAGAGCTTCTGAACGGCAACTCCAAGCTCGAACTTGTCAAGGTTGTCTGTAACTTCCTTGGTGAGTCTGTTATACTGTGAAAGAATCCACTTATCTTCGAGTGCAAGGTCAGCAGGAATATGAGGTGCTGCTTCGTCTTCGGGAAGATTCATAAGAATAAATCTTGCAGCGTTCCAGATCTTATTACAGAAGTTTCTTGAAGCTTCAACCTTCTTCTCGCTGTAACGCATATCGTTACCAGGGCTGTTACCTGTTGCAAGAGTAAGTCTGAGTGCGTCAGCACCGTACTGATCAATAACAACAAGAGGATCAATGCCGTTACCGAGTGACTTTGACATCTTTCTGCCAAGCTCGTCACGGACAATACCGTGAATAAATACTGTATCGAAAGGTACTTCACCCATCTGCTCGCAAGCTGAGAAAATCATTCTTGCAACCCAGAAGAAGATAATGTCGTATCCTGTTACAAGAGTGCTTGTGGGATAGTAGTGCATAAGCTCAGGTGTCTTTTCGGGCCAGCCAAGAGTTGAGAAGGGCCAAAGAGCTGATGAGAACCATGTGTCAAGTGTATCGGGATCCTGAGTTATCTTGGTACTGCCACACTTGCAGCACTTTGTTGCTTCTTCCTTTGAAACTGTGATTTCACCGCAATCTTCGCAGTACCAGGCAGGAATTCTGTGGCCCCACCAGAGCTGACGTGAAATACACCAGTCACGGATATTTTCCATCCAGTTATAATAAATCTTGTCGAAACGCTCGGGAATAAACTTAACCTTACCCTCACGAACAACCTCAATAGCAGGCTTTGCAAGGGGTTCCATCTTAACAAACCACTGCTTTGAAACTCGAGGCTCAACAGGTGTGTGGCAACGGTAACAAGTACCAACCTCGTGTTTTGTGGGTTCAATCTTAACAAGAGCGCCTGCTGCTTCCATATCAGCAACAATAGCCTTGCGGCACTGCATGAGATCCATACCTGCGTATTTACCTGCGTCTTCGTTCATAAAGCCGTCGTCGGTCATTACATTGAGTACGGGAAGGTCACATCTCAGACCGACCTCGAAGTCGTTGGGGTCATGAGCAGGTGTGATTTTAACGGCACCTGTACCCTTATCCATCTTTGCATATGAGTCTGCTACAATAGGAATTTCTCTGCCGATAACAGGAATAATAACAGTCTTGCCGACAATATCCTTATATCTTTCATCGTCAGGGTGTACAGCTACACCGGTATCGCCGGGAATAGTCTCAGGACGTGTTGTAGCAACCTCGATATAACCTGTACCGTCAGCAAAGGGATATCTTAAATGCCAGAAGCTACCGTCTTTTTCTTCGTGCTCAACTTCAGCATCAGAAATTGATGTCTTACAGTGAGTACACCAGTTAATCATTCTCTCACCACGGTAGATGAGCCCTTTTTCATAAAGGTTTACGAACACTTCCTTAACAGCCTTTGAACAGCCCTCGTCAAGAGTGAAACGTTCTCTGTCCCAGTCGCAGGAGGAGCCCATTTTCTTGAGCTGCTCAATAATTCTGCCGCCATACTGTGCTTTCCACTCCCAGGCTCTCTCAAGGAAGCCTTCTCTGCCGATATCTTCCTTTGAAATGCCTTCAGCCTTCATAGCTTCAACAATCTTAGCTTCCGTTGCAATTGAAGCATGATCAGTGCCGGGAAGCCAGAGAGTATCAAAGCCCTGCATTCTTCTGAAACGGATAAGAATATCCTGAAGAGTATTGTCAAGGGCATGACCCATATGAAGCTGACCTGTAATGTTTGGAGGGGGAATTACGATTGTATAGGGATTTTTCTTTTCATCAACCTCAGCGTGGAAATACTTTCCGTCAAGCCAGGTTTTGTAAATACGGTCCTCAACGTTTTTCGGATCGTACTGCTTTGCAAGTTCTTTTGCCATTGTTTACACCTCAATATATAAATAATTGATTTACAAAAAATAAAACTCCGCCCTGTAATCAGGACGGAGAAATTTCCGCGGTACCACCTGAATTCAGTGCCGAAGCACTGCACTCACAATCTTTAACGGAGATCTGCCGTCGGGTTCTACTTGGTTTTTACCGTTCTTCCCGATGCTCACAAGCTACCTTCATAAGACTTCACTTAAAGGCTCGCACCTACCGCCTTTTCTCTGAAAGCTTCATCCTATTACTCCTCTTGGTCAAAGCATTTTAACCTATCGTGATAGATTTTATCATATAAAGGAGAATAAGTCAAGGAAAATCAAACTGTTTCCTCTGCAATTTTAACTAAATTGGAGACAATAAATCTCTGTGCATTGGCGGTATAGACATTTTTCTTATAGGGCATACCTGACTGATTGGCACCGTCAATTGTTACAATTCCTATCGTTTCACCTTTCGCCGTTGCTATTTTTCTCTTTTTGTTATTTACTGTTTCTTCCGTGAGATAACCATTCTGACAAAGCCAGGCTGTTATATGAGTTGCAGGAATATTCTTGACATTCTCATCAAGCACATCAGCAATTCTCTTAACAAAAACTGATATACCAACGGGTTCCTCACTTATATAAATCTTTTCAAGCTGATATTCAGCTATTGTAAATGGTAGCTGTGCAAGAATATATTTCTTCCCGAATTCACCGCCGTTTGCTATAGCTTTTTCTAAAACCCCTGACACATAGAAAAGACATCTGCTGATTCTCACATTATTAATCACACTATCGTCTCTGATAGCTTCATCTGTCAGCGGGTCAATTCCGTTGGCGAGCTTATCTATATAGGTCTTTGCTCTCTGCATAGTTTCAAGTTCCGTCATATAAGCAACCCTCTTTTTACATAAACTTCTGACTTTCCATAACAGCCAGTTCGTCACATCTTTCATTTTCAGTGTGTCCTGCATGGCCTTTTATCCATTCAATTGTTACCTCGTGCTTTGCAATAAGATTCAGCAACTCGTCCCATAGTTCAGGATTAAGAGCAGGTTTTTTATCCTTTTTACGCCAGTTATTGGCTTTCCAGCCTTCAGCCCAACCAAGATTTATACCGTTGGCGACATACTGAGAATCAGTCACCACAGTAACCTTGCATGTTTCTTTTAAGGCCTTGAGTCCCTCTATAACTGCTGTAAGCTCCATTCTGTTATTGGTCGTATGAGCTTCACCGCCACTGAGTTCCTTTCTTCTGCCCTGATAGTCGAGAATGGTGCCCCATCCTCCTGCTCCGGGATTTCCTGAGCAGGCGCCGTCCGTATATATAGTAACTTCTTTCATTTCATATACTCCAAATAGTTTTGCTATATTTTATCACAGTAACACTCTTTAATCAAGAACTTACAGTTAAAAATAAAAATCACTTGATTTATTCCGTTTAAGGTGTATAATAATTATGTAAGAAAAGGAAAGGAAAGTATTAATATGAAAGAAAATGTTACAATATTCGACCATCCCCTTATACTCCACAAGCTCTCTATTTTAAGAGACAAAAATACACCCTCAAAGGATTTCAGAGCTCTTGTATCAGAAATCGCAACACTTATGTGCTATGAAGCAACCAGAGATCTTCCTACCGAGGAAATTGAAATCGAAACTCCCATCTGCAAAACTAAGGTTAAGCATATTGCGGGTAAGAAGATGGCTATTGTACCTATTCTCAGAGCAGGTCTCGGTATGGTTGAAGGTATCAGTGCTCTTGTACCCTCCGCACGTATCGGTCACATCGGTCTTTACCGCGACGAAGAAACCCTCAAGCCCGTTGAATATTATTGCAAGCTCCCCAAGGATATCGGAGAAAGAGATGTTTTTGTAGTTGACCCCATGCTCGCAACAGGAGGTTCAGGTATAGATGCAGTTTCGCAGATTAAGCTCCGCAATCCCCGCTCAATCAAGTTTATGTGCATTATTGCAGCCCCCGAAGGAATTGAAGCTTTTACAAAGGCACATCCCGATGTACCCGTTTACTGTGCTGCCCTCGACGAAAAGCTCAACGAGAAGGGCTATATCGTACCCGGTCTCGGCGATGCAGGCGACAGAATTTTCGGTACAAAATAAACATTTAAATACAAAAATCCGTCTGTTTCTTCACGATTCAGACGGATTATTTTTTCAGACAGAACAGATTGTCATATATATCGTTGCAAAATGAAAAGCTGTACCTGCTAAAACGAAGAGATGAAAAATGCTGTGAAAATATTTCTTTTTCTTGCCAAGCTTATAAAAAATAACTCCAACCGTATAAAACAAGCCGCCAATGGCTGCCAGAATGAAGGGTACAGCTGACTCTCCCTTATAATATTTTGCTATAGGATATATCATCGTTGCCGATGTGTAACCGACAATCATGTAAAGGCGCATCTGTGCTTTATGATACTTTTCCTGATCGATGAAAGTGAGCACTATGCCTATAATACTGAGGATAATACTCAGCGAAGCAGTAACAAGGCAGAAGACTTTATTATGAGGATAAACTGCAATTATATTTACTGCCGTCGCAGTACCCGTTATCATAATAAATATAGCACTATGATCAATAAGTCTCATCGCTTTTTTCGCCAGACCGGGTTTCAGCGAATGATAAAGCATTGAGCAGAAATAAAGAATAACTGTAGAAACACCAAAGACGCAGGCTCCAACGGTACTGTTTACCGATGTACTTTTGTTCACACCAAGTATAAGAAATATTATACCTAATGGCACACCTATGCCATGGGAGATAGAATTGAGAATTTCCTCCGTTTTACTGTAAACCGGTAAAACTACTTTTTCCAATGCCATATTTTTTCACTCCTCATAATATTATAACAGCAGGATTTTAAATTAAGTCCTGCTGTCTTTGTCATCTTATCAGATCTTTAATTATTTCCGATGCTATTATAAGCCCGGCAACAGGCGGTACGAAAGAGATGCTTCCGGGTACTGCCTTGCCTTTTTCATTTATTTCCACAGCTGAAGGCTTAATAGGTTCTTCTTTTGAAAACAGGACTTTAAGCTTTTTTACTCCTCGTTTTTTCAGTTCATACCTCATAACTCTCGCAAGAGGACAGACGCTCGTCTTATAGATATCCGATATTTCAAATTTTGTCGGGTCAAGCTTATTACCTGTACCCATAGAAGATATTACAGGCACCCCTTCAGCATAAGCCTTTTCAATTATTGCAAGCTTTCCCGACACGGTATCAATGGCATCAGCCACATAGTCATAAGCTGAAAAATCAAACTCATCAATGTTTTCCGGCAGCACAAACTTGTTTATACAATTGACCCTTGCTTCAGGGTTAATATCGAGTATTCTCTTCTCCATTGCCTCAGTTTTGAGTCTACCGACAGTAGATGAAAGGGCAATTATCTGTCGGTTTATATTGCTCTCACTGACGGTATCATTATCAATTATATCAATGGTACCGACACCTGCCCTTACGAGAGCTTCAGCAATATAGCCACCTACTCCACCGATACCGAAAACCGCAATCCGCGAGTGCTTCAGCTTATCAAGAGCCCCGGCACCTATTAACATTTCTGTGCGTGAGAATCTATCTTTCATTTTTTGCCTTTCTTTGTGGGTATGCCGAAGAAAATAAACAGAGTTGCAGGAATAAGGCTGATTACCGCTAAAGCAAACATAAGCGGATTTGCCGTAAAGTATTGGTACATTGCCTTGAAAGCAGCAGGCTGATACATAATAATAATGCCCACTATTACAGCGAATATGGCGCTTATAAGCACAGCACCCGCCGCTGCATCTTTTGCAATTTTTCCGTACTCTGTATATTCCTTGCTTGCAAGATTGACTGCATTTTCTATGGCGGTATTGACTATCTCTCCACCTATTACACTGCCGCAGGCGAGCATAAGCACTGCCCAATCTGTGCGGCTCAAGGTAAACCAATCCGTAAGCAACAGGATTGACACCATATATACAACACAGGTAATATGAATTCTCAGATTTCTTTCATTGGCAATTGTTCTGAATATACCTTTGAAGGCATAGACAAAACTCATAAACAGCTTTTTATAATGTTCCATTTATGTAATTATTCCTCTGTTGTATAGTAACTTCCGCTTCTTACAAGTCCCAGCTGAGTCAATACAGCTTCTTCTTTTTCTCGCATTCTCACAAGCTCAAGTCCGCCCGGTTCATGATCATAACCTAAAAGATGAAGCATTGAGTGCACTGTAAGGAATGCGATTTCTCTGTTGATTGAGTGGCCATAAAGATCTGCCTGCTTAATAGCGTGCTCAATGGAAATAACAATATCGCCAAGCATCTGAGCTCCTGTATCGTTATTGATATCATATTCGCCGTCAATGCCCAAGGGGAAAGAGAGCACATCTGTAGGCTTATCCATTCCTCTGTGCTTTAAGTTCAGCTCGTGTATTGCTTCATCGTCAACGATTGTTACGCTGATTTCTGCCGAGCCTTTGAACTGCTCATTAGTAAGAACAGCATTACAGCAGCGTCTTATGAGCATACGTACGCCTCTGGGGAGTTTTACTGAATTCTGATCATCGGTAATAATTACTTTGATTTTGTCCTTCATTTTCGCTTCTTTGCCTCCTCGTATTTATCGTAAGCTTTGATAATATCCTGAACGAGCTTATGTCTCACGACATCTTTATCGCTGAACTTTACTGTCTGAATATCATCAACATTTTTGAGAATCTTTATAACTTCAACGAGACCCGATTTCTTGCCGTCAGGCAGGTCAATCTGGGTGATATCACCTGTGACAACAATTTTTGAGCCGAAGCCCAGTCTCGTAAGAAACATTTTCATCTGCTCAGGTGTTGTATTCTGAGCCTCATCGAGAATAATGAAACTGTCATCAAGGGTACGGCCTCTCATATAAGCAAGGGGCGCAACCTCGATATTTCCTCTTTCCTGATACTTCTGAAAGCTTTCAGGCCCCAGCATATCAAAAAGCGCATCATAAAGAGGTCTGAGATACGGGTCGACCTTCTGCTGAAGATCACCAGGCAGAAATCCCAGTTTTTCACCTGCTTCAACGGCGGGACGGGTAAGAATAATCCTGTTTATCTGCTTTGCTCTGAAAGCACTGACCGCCATAGCAACAGCTAAATATGTTTTACCTGTTCCAGCAGGACCGACACCGATTACAACCGTATTGTTTCTGATAGCTTCAATATATTTTTTCTGACCCAAAGTCTTGGCCTTTATAGGTTTACCTTTGGCACTGATGCATATGCAGTCCCCTGCCATTGACGAAAGCTTATCGTCGTTACCGTCTTTTACCAGAGCTATGACGTATCTCACATTCTGCTCTGTAAGAGTATCACCTTTATTAATAAGAGTCAGCAGGCTGTTAATTGCTCTTTTTGCCTTATCAACGTTTTCTTCATCGCCCTGAATTTTTATTTCACTGCCACGGCTTATAACTCTTACTCCGAACTCTTTTTCAATAAGCTTTATATTCTCATCAAATGAACCGAAGAGGCTTACCGCCTGCTCCATTCTGTCAATGCTGAAAGACTGTTCAACCAAGTATTTGCACCTCGTTTATTTTATGATATTTACACATAAATCTAATCAATATTTAGATTATTTTAGCACATTTCTTTAAAAAAGTGAATACTTTTTTATCATTTTCTTATCAATTTTCAATATTTTCTATAATTATGGGCTTACTTTCACCAATAAAATCAATGCATTGGTACTCTCCCGATATAACAACTCTGTTTTTTTCTGATTTAATTCTTGCATTACCTGACACAATATTGCTGTTTTTATATTTATCGTAAACAAGATTGCTGTAATCCATACAAGCAGATTTTATCACTGTTTCTTTATCAACAGCCTCTTCCCTATAAAAAGCAACTGTCTTCTTTTCAATTCCAAAGGGCAATACATATCCACCATACTCCAAAAGTCTTCTGTCGGAGTATACTCTCACATTTTTGGCAGGGTACGATAAAACGCCAAGAGGTATCTCTAAGCCGAAAATAATCAGTCTGAACTGCTCCTTGACTACATATATACGCTTCATTTTATCACTCAAATTTAATTCATATTCACAATTACTCTGATGAAGTGCAGTGAAATTCCCCTTCGCCTCATAATAAAGAGGTTTTGAATCAACGCCCTCTACTACACCGCTTATCAGTATATCTCCCTTTCGCACAGCATTGCCGCTCGAAAGATTCTTCGCTCCCTGATAGGTCTCGTCAGACACAATAACCCCATCAAAATCTGCAACAATATTTGATGGCTCACCCTTATCCTCGATTTCTAGCTTTTCCCGGCTCTCACGGTATTCAATTGCCGCAAGACTGCCTTTGATATTGACTTTTACATATGACAGTTCACCGCCAAAAGCTTTATATATTTCTCTTGCTGCCTTTTCTTCGTCAAAGGCAGGAACATATATTCCATATCTGAGACCCACGCCTTCTGCAACCTCTATTATCTGCTCCCGACTGAATTTTTCGCTGTCCGAGGTATTTATACACCATACGAAACGGTTCATTATAAGAGAGAACGCCACAAAAAAGCCTATACCTATGAGCAATCCTACTCTGTCATTATGAGTCTTAAGATAAAAGGGTAAACCTCTTTTACGGTCAATTCTGATTTTCACCCCTGTTTTTCTTGCAACGGTCCTCAGTTTCGAAAAGTTTTTTGCGCTGATTTTACCTTTAATTGAGCTTTCACTGTAGTACACATCCCATATATCAATTCTCCTGAAAGCACAAAGGTTTATAAATCTCTCTCCGAAACCGCCCTTTGCCGTGAACATGATGTAGCCTCTTATGAGTCTCAAAAGTTTAACAAGCATATAAATTCACCTGCTTTCAGCATGAGCAGAACTCAAAAGAAACAATGTCACCTGTTATTACAACCTCATCACCTGAAGGAGCTCGGATACAAAGATCATCACCCGTAAATTTCAGTATGTACTTTCCGCAGTTGATTCTTACAGTATGCGACTTATATTCGAGGACTCCCCTGCTACCCTCTATTATGGCTTCCTTGCAGGAATTGAAAATAATGTGAGGCAGAAGATAATCAGAAAATTCCTCTTTTGATATTTCTGCTATTGTACTTTTTAATGTTCTTGGCAAAAAAATCACACCTTTCGTCATATTTTATGCCGCCGATATGTGTATAATACTCTGAATTATGAATATTAATTATTGGGGTGAAAATATGAAACTGACCAACAGCATCTCTATAAAACCTAAAAAGTGTTATCCCGCTGTTATAAGCTATATACCAATAAGTTTTTTAATTTTCTTTGTTGCCTTTTTGCTGCTTCGTTTTCCTGAAACAGCAGCACAGGGCATAAGCGACGGAATTGACCTGTCACTTGGCACTCTTATACCAACCCTTTATCCCTTTATGGTGCTTTCGGGCTTAATAGTTGAACTACGTCTTTTCAATAGGATACCCGTAGTTTTAAATAAGCTCTCGTCATTTCTTTTTGCTCTTGACGGAAAATGCCTTGGTGCTGTATTTCTGTCTATGATAGGCGGCCTGCCTCTCGGGTGCAAGATGACAAGTGAAATGTATGAAAACGGTGAAATATCACGCTCACAAGGCAGACGAATGCTGCTTTTCTGCTATTGCTGCGGACCCGCATTCACAATCAGCTCCGTCGGTCTTTATATGCTGGGTTCAAAAAAAGCCGGCGTAATTATTTATGCTTCGCTGATTCTATCATCGCTTACTGTCGGTATTCTGTCGAGATTTTTTGAGGATGAAGACGGAATATATCACAGACCCCCAGGAAGCAAAAACGGTGAAAGTTTTTCGGTAAGTCTTGTAAGAAGCGTCTCTAAAGGCAGCTCGGGAATACTTAGTATTTGTGGGTGGGTAATTCTCTTTTCAGCGGTAAACAGACTTGTAGAAATCCTGTCCCTTGACAGCTCCGCAAGTTTTTTTCTCAGCTGTATTCTCGAAGTTACCAACGGCACTTACATAGCTTCCGGAATTCTCCCTCTTCCGATTATTGCAGGGATAATCGGCTTTGGCGGTCTTTGCGGCCACTGTCAGGTTATGCCTTATGCAGTTAAACTCAGACTTAAGTATAAGTTTTTTCTCACATCGCGCATTATAGGGGGCGCTCTGGCGGTCATTTACTGTAAGATTCTTCTTAATATATTTCCCGTCAGCTACGAAGTCTTTTCCGTCGGTACACTGCCTTCTCAGAATGTCTCTGTTATTTCGCGCAGTATATCTCTTGCAATGCTTTTTTCGGCAGGGCTTTTTCTCATTGGCGACACTACGATAATAAAAATCAAAGCAAAAAAAGACCACCGGATTTAACCGATGGTCTTGAACTTTAATTGACTTATTTAATTGTTACTGACTTAACAGCACTGAATGTACCGTGAACAGTCTCTGAACCAACCTTTGTGTAAGCTCTTACCTTGAAGTAAGTTTTACCGCTCTTGAGTCCTGACTTGGTCTGAGCGTCAGGCCAGCCCTTGTATGAGTCAAGCTTTGTGAACTTCTTACCGTCTCTTGAGTAATAGATCTGATAACCTGTTTCGCCAGCTACATCACTCCAGGAGATTTTGGCCTTACCCTTTGAGGGTGATGTAACTTTAAGAGTGGGAGCTGCAGGCACAAACTTAAATGTGAATGCAACACCGCTTTCAGCGTGGATTACTGTACCACCTGAGGTCTTGGTATAAGCTGCAACAGCGATCTTGTATGTAGTACCCATCTTGAGGCTCTTACCTGAATAGTTCTTAGTAAGAGTATAGGAGTTCGTTGTTACGGAAGCTGCCTTGACTCTTGTCTTACCGTCTACTGTCTTATAGATATATACTCTGTAGCCAGTTGCACCGGGAACTTCCTTCCAGGTGAGCTTAACAGCAGTTGACTTTGTAGGTGTAGCCTTGATATCAGATGTCTTGCCCGGAGCAATCGTGAAGTTGAGAGTCTTTGAACCCTTATATTCACCCTTAAGAGTAACCTTAATCTTATAAACGCCGGGAGCCTTTCTTCCCTTGGGATATGTTACGGTATAGTCTCTGTCCTCAATAAGCTTATATCCGCTTGAATCCTTAACTGTTACAGAAGGAGTTCTTACCTTGCCGTTGTATGTGCATTTTGAAGTTGAAAGCTTGAAAACTGTTACACTGTAAAGAGTTTCGTCAGCTACATAGCCGCAAAGCTTACATGTGCCTTTTCTCTTGCCGTTTTCCTTGGTTGTGGCAACCTTAAGGCTTTCATAATCGAAATCGTGACCGATCATTTCAATTACTTCCTGCTTTTCAAACACTTCACCGCAGAAATCGCAGTGACTGCCCTTGGTAAGACCTGTTGAAGTACATGTAGCCTCAACCTTTGCATCAACAACAGTCTTATGACCTGTTGCGGGAACTATAGCAGGTTCTGTAAGAATAATACCGCAGAACATACACTTTTCACCTGCAGTCTTACCGGCTTCAGTACATGTAGCCTTTACTTCTTCAATTTTTTCAGCCTTATGACCGACAGCATCTACCGCACCTGTATATGTGTTACCGCATTCGCAGATGTATACAGCCTTACCCTTTTCAGTACAGGTGGGCTGATTTATAATATTTGAAACGTGTTCATGAACATGGTTAAACTTAACTGCGTCAGCGTTCTTAAAAAGAGCTTCGTTATCCTCGCCCCATGCAATACCGTTCCAGGTATACATAGAAGCAGTATAGTAAACATACTTGATATCGCAGCCTGAGAAAGCAGCTGTTTCAATAGTCTGAACCTTGCTGGGTACAAATATAGTAGCAAGTGAAACACACTCACCGAATGTACCTTCCTTAATAGCTGTGAGGCTCTCGGGTAAAG
>JAZSGK010000010.1:0-10778 GCA_045532695.1 Acutalibacteraceae bacterium | reverse complement strand
TTTTACTCAGCTCTCAGAAAAAGCGAAGTCCAGGATCATATCCGCTATAACGTAGAGGAGTGGCTCTATGTGCCCAATGACTATAACGAATACCGTTACATACTTGGTACAAAAGGAGATAACCCTCTTATCTGTATAGGTATAAATCCATCTACTGCGGCACCCAATGACCTTGATAACACTCTCAAGTCCGTTGAAAGAATCGCTTTGGGTAACGGCTATGACAGCTTCATTATGTTTAACGTCTATGCTCAGAGAGCTACTGTACCCTCGGATATGGATACGGAGCTGAATGAAAAGCTCCACAGAGAGAATATGAGGGCTTTTGACTACATACTTTCCCTTTATAAAGAAGAGAAGCCTTCAGTCTGGGCTGCCTGGGGCACTATTGTGGAAATGCGTCCTTACTTAAAGGACTGCCTTCGTGAAATGGTGGATATTTCCTATAAGCACTCGGCCCGCTGGTACTCATCGGGAGCCATCTCGAAAAAGGGACATCCCCATCACCCATTGTACCTTAAAAAAGACAGCGGTCTCGATGAATTCGATATGGAAAGCTATCTTAAAATTTTAGGCTGATATACTGTTTTAGAAATTGATTTTTCGATGTATAACTGATATAATAATATGAAATATATTTGGGAGGATTCAGATATGATTAAGATTTCACCGTCAATTCTTTCCTGCGACTATTCAAAAATGGGAGAGGAATTCGAAAATATGAAGGTCTGCGGAGCCGACTGGCTTCACATAGACGTAATGGACGGACACTTTGTGCCCAATATTACCCTCGGAGCACCTCTGGTAAAGTGCCTGAGAAAATGCTCAGACCTTACCTTCGATGTGCATCTTATGATAAGCGACCCGAAAAAATATATCCCCGACTTCATTAAAGCAGGTGCAGATGTTATATGCTTCCACGTTGAAGCAGACTCACCTATAGAAGAAACTATCGACCTTATAAGAGAATCAGGCAAAATAGCAGCTCTCGCTGTTAAACCCGGTACTGCTATTGAGACAGTATATCCCTATCTCGATAAACTCGGTATGGTACTCGTTATGACAGTTGAGCCCGGCTTTGGCGGACAGAGTTTTATGGCTGATATGATGCCAAAAATTGTCTCTCTCAGAGAGGAATGCAAAAAGAGAAACATCGACTTTGATATTCAGGTCGACGGTGGTATTTCTCTTTCAACTGTTGAAACTGCCGCCAAGGCAGGTGCAAATGTACTCGTTGCAGGCTCTGCTATTTTCGGAAGCGACGACCCCAAAGAGACAATCTCACTTCTCAGAAGCAAGGCCGCCAAGTACTTCTAAGGCATTTGATTCTATAAGGCAGTTGAATGCCTCATAGGTCTTATCGGAATAAGAAAGAAAATCAAGGTGAGCGAGGGAAAACTCCTTAGCAAGAATGTGGAGTGCCCGGTGGGGACTTTCTAAAATCAGACGGTAGACACCGCCGAGATAATAAAAAGAGGACCTTGCCCCCTCGCTGCAGCCTTTTGCTCCTTTGGCAAAGTCCAGAAAACAGTTTATATCTCTGCTTTCATATATTCCGATTTCCTTTTCTGAAAACAGACGCGTGGCTTTAGGCGTACCCTGGGATATTATCAGAAGACAGCCTCCTTTGATATCGGGGAGAAAGTCTATTTCAAGGCCTTGATTGACTTCTACGTTTTTTCCCGTAAGCTTTGAAGCCTCATCTATTATTGACCACAGCACTCTTCTTGTATGAGGACTGGAGTAGTCACTCTTTTCAAAATTGAAATCATACTTTGTCATTTCTTCCTTTGATAGCTCAATGACTGTTATGGTTTCGGAAACACAAGATATTTTCACGATATTATACTCCTTTGTAAATCCTATAAAATAATAATACACCCCCTGAGGGTGCAGAATCAATGTATAAATTTTACCACTGAGCAGGAGATACTTCATATGCCCAAGAAAGATAAAAAGATATTCGGTAAAAAAGATAAGCTTCGGGTAAGAAAAAGCTACTATACTTTTACGGAAGAATACCCTAAGTATATAGAGGTGGAAAAGACCGGCAGAAGAATTACACCTAAGACCGTAAGAAAGTCCTTAGTGTACTGTGCCGCCTTTCTGCTTATTATGTCACTGTCTTTCTTTGCCGTGAAGCTTGCAATAAATATCTCCTATGCTCCAATTGACCCGGACAGGGAAACTACAGAGGAAGTAAAACTCGACGAGAGCATACTTTCAGACGGTATCAGGGCTTTGTATATGCCCTATGAAAAAATCAGCGATGAAGAGTATATAAAGGACTTTATAAAGCAGATCAAAAGAAAAGATGCCAACAGTGTAGTCATAGACTTCAAGACCGCTGACGGCAGACTTTGTTACACATCTCTGCAGGAAAACGCAATTGTCTCTTCTGCTGCCGTTTATGATAATGATACAGTAAGGCAGGCTATGGGCTTTTTCGATGATGCGGATATTGCAGTTATAGCCAGAATCTTCTGTTTCAGCGACAGCAGAGCAGCAAATGCAAAGGAAGACATTGCAGTAAAATATATGGGTACGGAAGTCAACTGGCTTGACGGAAGCGATGAACAAGGCGGAAAAAGCTGGCTCAACCCCTATTCGAAGAGTGTCAGAAGCTATATCGCAGCTGTTGCTAAGGAGATAAGCAACTTCGGTGTAGGTATATTCATTTTAGAGGATCTGCAGTTCCCCGGCGGAGAAAATACCGCCTCGGCAACATACCCGGGAGAAAAGAAATCCTCCGACAGAAACAGTGTGCTGAAAAGCACTCTCAATCAGGTCAGAAGAGCTCTGCCGGAAAATGCCATTGTAATTCTTTCTCAGAGTGCTTCCGATGCTTCGGCAGGAAATGAGAGCATTTATTACGGCACAATGAGCAATGCCGAATACTACGGTATTGCTGCGGACACTGCCGAAAGACCTTTAGGTGTTGCAGTAGATAAAAAGACGGATTTCGTTTCTATACTGTCTATGTATTCTTCCATAGGGGGAAGATTCCCTGCTAAACAGGTAATACCTATAGTGGATATAGAAGAATATTCCTATTCATATTTCAGAGCCATGAAGAAAACGGGCTTTAAGAATTATATATTATACAGTGAAAACGGCGAATACTGAGCCGTAAAAAGAGGTAAAACCAATGACAGAAAATAAAACAGCCTTTATTGCCATAGTCGGCAGACCAAATGTAGGTAAATCATCAATACTCAATAAGCTTTTAGGACAGAAGATAGCGATTGTTTCCGATAAGCCCCAGACAACAAGAACAAGAATTATGGGTGTTCTTACTATAGAGGAAACTCAGCTTGTGTTTACGGATACTCCCGGCTTTCACAGGCCTAAGACAAAGCTCGGCGAAAAAATGGTCAAAGCCGTTTCAGACTCTATCTCAGGTGTTGACCTTTGCCTTTTTGTAATTGAAAGCGAAGGCGACCTTCGCGAAACTGAGCTTGAGCTTATCGAGAAATTCAAGCAGCAGAAAATGCCTGTTGTTTTAGCTATAAATAAAATCGACACTCTCAGCGATAAGACTGTGCTTATGAAGCGCATTATGGATATGACTCAGCTTTATAATTTCGAAGCTATTGTACCCGTATCGGCTGTCAAGAATGACGGACACGATGCCCTTACAGAAGAGCTTATCAAATTAGCTCAGCCCTCGGAGCACTTCTTCCCTGAGGATACTCTCACCGATCAGCCGGAAAGAGTTATTGTGTCTGAGATAGTAAGAGAAAAGATGCTCAGGCTTTTAGATAAGGAAATTCCTCACGGTGTTGCTGTTGCAGTTGAAAAGATGAGGGAGAGAAGTGACAAGGATCTTATAGATATTGAAACTACGATATACTGCGAAAGAGAAAGCCATAAGGGTATCATCATCGGTAAGAAAGGTGCAACCCTTAAAAGAATATCAACCTATGCCCGTCAGGATATGGAAAAGTTCTTCGGCTGTCAGATAAATCTGCAGTGCTGGGTCAAGGTAAAAGATGACTGGCGCAACAGAGAGGGACTTATTCATAATTTCGGACTCGATTGATTTATTCATTTAATCATGCACAAAGTTTTCAGCGGAAATTTGTGAATAACATAGAATCGGGTTTTTATCGTTTACTTTCTCCATTTTCTGCAAAGGATATGTGTATATTAGTAGGGAACGTTTCGGCGGAAATGTTGCTTACAGTATCTTTGCAGAGGTGATGAAATGAATAAGAAAGAGCTGTGGGAAGCGTTTATAAAAACCGGCAGTGTCAGCGACTATCTTAAATACAGAAAGGCTGCCGGATATCTCGATGAACAGGAATCTCCCTGGGAGGAACAGGCAGAGATTTCAGAAGAGTTTTTAGGGGAGTTTCCGGAAGACAGGGGATATAAGGATTAAAGTATAGGGATAGCAAAAGGAGCAGAGTATGAATATTAAAACCGACGGTATTATACTCAGAGAGACAATGACAGGCGAACAGGACAAACTTGTCACAGTACTCACACGCTCTAACGGAGTTATCAAGGCCTTTGTCAACGGTGCAAGAAACCCTAAAAATAAAAATGTCTCAACAACGGGACTTTTATGTTACTCGGACTTTTTTATCAATAAAACCCAGAAAGGCGTTTACGTCATAAGAGAAGCTACGGCGAAAGAGATGTTTTTTTCATTAAGAGATGACATAGTCAATCTCAGCTTGGCACAGTATTTTGCCGAGCTTACATATGAACTCGCCCCCCGTGAAGAGGATTCCTCGGAATTTCTTTCTCTTATCTTAAACAGCCTTTATCTTTTATCCAAGGGCAGACGAAGCAGAAAAATCATCAAGTCTGTAATTGAACTGCGAATGCTCAGCATTGCGGGCTATATGCCGGAAATTGCCTACTGTCAGAATTGCGCCGCCTTTGAAAGCGATGTGATGTATTTTTCACCTTATACGGGCGAGCTTTACTGCGAGCTCTGCAAGGGTACACAGAAGCTGACAAGACTCGGTCTCGGTACGGTGACGGCTATGAGACATATCTGCCTTAGTGACAGTGACAAGATATTCAACTTCAAATTGCCCGAAGAGGGTCTGAACGCTCTGTCAGATGTAACAGAAAGATACCTGATAAATATCACCTCAAGAAAATATAAAACTCTGGCCTTTTATAAGACAATGGCCGAGGACTGAATCTCTAAAAGTAAGGAGATGAAAAAATGAATAAACACTATATAGCCTTAGAGCTTCCTAAAGTACTGAGCCGACTGGGTGAGTTTACAAGCTGTGAAGATGCTAGAGAATTGGCTGAAAATCTGGAACCCGAAAGCAATATTGCTCTTGTTAAAGCCGCACTTACTCAGACAGCAGATGCTCATATGCTTATGGCGAAATTCGGTGCACCGCCTTTCGGCGGACTCAAGAACGTTAACAATGCCCTTTCCAGAGCCAATGCAGGCTCGACTCTCAATATGAGAGAGCTTCTTGATATCGCCGAGGTTTTAAGAGTAATCCGTTCTCTTTCACAGTGGAAAGAGAGAAACAGCGGTGTGACAACAAGTATAGACAACCTCTTTTATTCAATGAGCCCCAATAAGTTTTTGGAGGACAGAATAACGGCTGCAATTATCAGCGAAGATGAAATGAGCGACAACGCTTCACCTGAGCTCTATAATATAAGAAGAAAAATCCGAGCTGCATCATCAAAGGTAAGAGATCATCTTGATAAAATGACAAAGTCACAGCATTATCAGAAGTTTCTGCGTGACAGTATAGTTACAATGCGAGGCGGAAGATATGTTGTGCCCGTAAAGATTGAGCATAAGAGCGAGATCAGCGGTCTTGTCCATGATACTTCCTCGAGTGGTGCAACGGTGTTTATTGAACCCACTGCTGTAGTAGAAGCAAACAATGAAATCAAGGTTCTTCAGGGAAAAGAACGCGATGAGATCGACAGAATACTCTGCGAGCTTTCTATGGAAGCCGGTGGATTTTATGAGGGCATAAAGGCCTCATATGAATGTGCCGTAGAGCTCAATATAATTTTTGCAAAGGCAAAGCTTGCCTACGAGATGAAAGCAAGTGTACCCGAAATTAACGATGAGGGTATAATAAACCTTAAAAATGCAAGGCACCCACTCATCGACCCAAAGAAAGTTGTTGCAACAAACATTATGCTCGGCAGAGATTTTGATACCTTAGTTATTACCGGACCCAACACCGGCGGTAAGACAGTATCAATAAAAACCCTCGGTCTGTTATCGCTTATGGCTATGTGCGGCCTTATGCTTCCTGTCAGTGACAGAAGTGAGGTTTCGGTTTTTGACAATATACTTGCAGATATTGGCGATGAGCAGAGTATAGAACAGAGCCTCTCGACCTTCTCATCTCATATGGTAAATATTATTAATATAATAGAAAAGGCTGATGACAAGAGCCTCGTCCTTATTGATGAGCTTGGCGCAGGCACTGACCCTATAGAGGGTGCGGCACTTGCTATTGCAATATTAGAAGAGATTCACCGTAAGGGTGCTAAGATCGCGGCAACCACTCACTATGCTGAGCTTAAGGCTTATGCTCTCGAGACGCCGAGAATAGAAAACGGCTCCTGCGAGTTTGATGTAGCTTCCCTTAAGCCTACCTACAGACTTCTTATCGGTACCCCGGGCCGTTCAAATGCTTTTGCCATATCTCTGAGACTGGGTATGGATCAGGATATTATCGACAGAGCCCAGGGCCTCGTATCAAAAGACAGTGCACACTTTGAAAGGGTTATCGAATCTCTTGAAAGCTCACGTCAGCAGTTTGAAGAGCAGAAGGCTCAGGCTGAGGAGCTGACAGCTCAGGCTGAAAAAGAAAAGAGAGACGCCCAGAAATATAAAGATGATATTGAAAGACTCCGTGAGGAAGAACTGCAGAAGGCTCAGACTCAGGCTATGAGAATTGTTGAGCAGGCTAAGCGTTCAGCGGCGGCACTTACAGCAGAGCTTGAAAAGCTGAAGAAAGAAAGCGAAAGCGCTAAAGATAAGTCGGAAATGGCAAGACGCGCAAAGCAGCTGATGAAAAAAGGCTATGCGGAGTTTGATGAGATAACCAATCCCGTTGTGGCGTCAGCTTTGCAGGACGAAAACTATGTGCTCCCGAGAGCACTTAAGGTCGGAGATGAGGTGCTTCTTTGCGATATAGGCAAGACTGCAACCGTAACGGCTCTCAAAGACAGAAAAGGGGAGTACGAGGTTATGGCAGGTATTATGAAGCTCCGCACCAAAGAGAGCAATCTGCGTCTCGTCGAAAAGAGCAAAAAGCCTCAGCCCAAATCCCGAAGTGTGCCCAACAGACAGGAGCACCATTTCACTCCCGGCAGCGATGCCCAGACCCGCTGCGATCTGAGAGGTATGAATGTGGAAGAGGGTATAATGGAGGTTGACAGATACATTGACCAGTGTCTGAGACTCGGTCTGAATGAACTGACTGTAATTCACGGCAAGGGTACGGGTGTACTCAGAAAAGGCTTACAGGAGCACCTGAGAAAGAGCCGATTTGTAAAATCCTTCCGTCTGGGTGTTTACGGCGAAGGCGAAAACGGTGTAACGATTGTAACGCTGAAATAAATATAAAATCATTGCGTTTTTGATTCTTTTTGGGCGACAGCAAAAAGAATGTCCGTCCGGCGAGGACAGTATAATATAATGAAAAAAGGGAGTCTTGAAATAAGGCTCCCTTTTCAGTTGTGCTTGAATTTTGCCTTTGTTGCAAGACCGCCTCTTATATGTCTCTCGCTTTTGTTTTTTTCGAGTACGCCTCTTACTTTTTCGCAAAGCTCTCGGTCTATCCCGCCGAGGCGCCGTGTCACATCGGTATGGACTGTAGATTTGCTTACATTATATATAGCGGCGCACTGTCTTACGGTTGCGCCTGTCTCGGCTATATATTTTCCGAGAGTGATGGCCCGGCTATGGCTGTCAGTTTTCATATCTTTTCCACCTCAGGAAAATATATGCAGAATTTATTATAAGTATGAACTTTTTGTCAACTTGCACAAAATCGGCTTCTTAAATTTTACTTTAAAACCCGATATAATTTTTTATTTTCTATTGATTTATTTTGACGGATAAACTATAATGAGTATGTGTAATTATAGGGGTGAGTGCACCCTTTTACCGGGAAAGTGTATGTTTCGGACTCTTCCGACTAAAGCACAGGGAGGTCAGTTGTGTTCGGATAAATGTTTGAAATGTGCCTTTCACACTCTATTAAATATCCGACGGCAGGCAAATGCCGATCGGAAAATCTTCTTGATTTAAGGGGGAAATTCAACGATGAAAAAGAATTATTTCAAAAAGTCTTTATCATTAATTATGACAGTTCTTATGATTATGAGCTGTTGGGTATTTGTTGCGCCCACAGAGGCTGAGGCCGCTGCTATTGTTTCAGCAACTGAAACTTATAACAAGGCTATGCTTAACGGTATCAACACATCTATCGATACCACTATGCCTACTACTATGGGTAAGTTCAAGGATCCCAATATGGAAGGTGACGAAAATGCTTCGTGGCATGTTTCACAGTACGGCTCGCAGCACTATAAGAATATTTTCTATTCACCTACAGTTGATATTAATGGTTATGCTGTTTATATGGGCAGTGATGTGATTCCCAATATCGACTCAGTCAGAATTTATTATCCTGAAACAGTTATGCTCTATGACGGTTCAACCAAGCCTCAGATGGGTGTTGTTACCTGCCTTGATGCTTCAGATGGTAACTACATCAGAGCTCTTTCTGTATACCTTTCAGCAAATCAGAACGGTCTTGTGATTACTGACCATTGGAAGGGCCACACCACCGGTAACCTTGCTCATATTATCAATATGCATAACGGTTCATATAAATTCTCAAACGACGGTACAGAACACTCCTCATACAAAATCAACACCGATTCAACAGGCGAATGGTATTTCTATGCTTCTGACCTTCGTTTTGATGGTACCCTCGGTGCAACCGAATGGGTAAGAACTATTACACCCTCATGGGGCTTCTATGGCGCTCGTTCTTATAAGAGCTGGGGTAGCTGGAAATATGACACTATTCAGAAGTTTACGAAGGTAGCAACAAAGAACATCTACGTTATGAATATTAAGGCATACCGTGACCTTCTTACAACCATTAATACAGATAAGACCAACATCACAAACAATGCAGGTCAGTATACACCCGAATCAGTTAAGACTTATGTAAATGCAGCTAATGCAATTCTTAACCTTAACCCCAAAAATGTAGGCCAGAGCGGCTCTGCCGTTGCTACATGGGGCTCAAATATGTCAACTGCATACACAAACTATGTGAATGCAAAGAACGGCCTTAAGAACAGAGAGTTTGAAGTTACATATGAAAATATATTCTCGCTCGCTGACTGGAAGTACTCAACATCTTCTGAAAAGAATAACGTTTCTGTTGATCTCAGTTCAGGCAAAATTACTGTAAAGAATGATAGTGCTACGGACGAGTATGTTACTTCTCATAGCGGTAGCTCAGGAAACTCAGGTACAAGAACTACAACCAATTATGCTATGCCTGTTGTAGGCGGTCAGGAGTATACATTTAAGTATACAACCGATGGCAGTGACACACAGATGTTTGCTTTCTTCTATGATGTTAATGGCGGCTGTACACATGAAAATACTTTTGGTAACTATAACTTTACAGTTAAAAATGACACAGACAGCGCTACTTTCAAGGCTCCTGATAACTCTGCTTATGTCGAAATCCGTTTTGATAACAATGTTAATGGAACAGCTAACTTCTCGAACATTATGATCTATCCTACAGCCCGTGTTACAGAGGCTGATGTTGAAGACTGGCTTGTTCGTCCCTATAGAAAACTTTATACCTATAATACTGCTGTTGGTACTCTCGATACTCCTGTTCGCAAGGGTTACGTATTCGACAAGTGGTTAACCGATACAGACGGTGACGGTGTTGGTGATGCTGCAGCTCCCACAGGCAATATCACAACAAATAAGGTCCTCTATTCCGATTGGACAGCGAAGACACTTGATATCGGTTACGACAACCTGTTCTCTCTTTCAGATTGGGCATATACAGACAGCTCAAAACCTAGCAACTCAACTCGCGGCGGTGTCGTTTACGACCTTGAAGCAGGTACAATTACTGTAAACACTACCACAGATGGTGAGGTGTATACAAATTATGGCACAGCAGCCAACCATTATCAGATGGCAGTTGAGCCCAATACAGAATATATCTTTAAGGCAGATATGAACCTTGATGCAGGTACAAAGGGTCAGATGTTTGTATTCTTCTATAATGCTAGTGGTTCTGGTGTATCAGGTGCAATTTATAACGGTACTTCGCAGACCGCTGCCCATATCGGTATTTATCCCACTTCAAACGGAACACAGAGCATCACATTCACTACTCCTGCTGATTGTACACAGATGGCAATCCGTGTAGGTGCAACAGATGTGGGTACAACTGCTACATATTCAAAGATCGGTTTATTTAAAAAAGCTGACTACGATGCATATGTAAACGGCTACTCCAAGGTTCGTGAGCCCTTCAAATATGGCGATACTGATGAGCTCATGAATCCTGCAAGGGACGGTTACATATTTGACGGTTGGTTCACAGCTGACGGCACACAGATCACATCAGTTGACGGTCTCTATGAAAGTGATACAGTTTATGCAACATGGGTTAAGAAGTATAAGATTACATTCCTTAACGCTGTCGGTAATGAATTCCAGACAGTAGAAGTAATCAGCGGCGACAAGCTTACAGCTGAACAGTTCC
>JAZSGK010000045.1:0-6629 GCA_045532695.1 Acutalibacteraceae bacterium | reverse complement strand
ATAAACTGTATTCTCGCCGTCTTTTTCTGTCTTTGCTTCAGCTACGCCGCTTACGTCAGTCAATGAGAAGGGCTTACCCGTTGGCGGGAACGCTTCGGCGGCTGTTATTTCAACTTCATCCTCGGGGTCAAAGGCTTTACCGTTTTCGAAGTTATACTCAAGGACCTCTTCGCCTTCGAATAAGTCTATTACAGTGTTTGCAACTCCCACAAGAGCGGGTACACTGCACTCTGTAAGGTCGATGGAAAGATTCTGGCTCTTAACACCTTTATAGGTGGCATTTTCAGCTTTAAGAGCATTTACACCGTCGGCAACAACCTTGAGGATTTCTTCTTTTGAAAGCTCGCCCTCGGGTGCTTCGGGAGCAGTGTCGGAAGTTTCGGGTGCTGTTCCCTCTTCCTTAGGAGTTTCCTGAGGCACTGTAACTGTCGGCACTGTAACTGTCGGAGCAATTACGGGAGCACTCTGAGTCTGTGAAAGATTGAACTTAACTGAGAAGCTTGTCTCGGGAAGCTCTTCATTAAAGGCTGAGACTGCATTGATGAGCAGTACCACAGCGAGAACGCCCAGAATTATATCAAGAAAAATGCCCTTCTTATCCGCTGAGGATTTCTTAACCTTGTTTTGTTTTTTCAGGGCTCTCTTTTCTTTTTTAGTGAGTTTTTTATTATCCTGTCCTTCCATTCTGAAAATCTCCTTTTCAAAAATATATTAATTAATATTATATCACTTGTTCACACTTTTTTCAACTGTTGTTGATCAATTATTCACTCAACATAATGCAATACTTTTCAGTTCTGCCGTTAAAAGGGCCTCAGTGCCACATTGTGACCTTTTTCTCCCCTCTCATAAGCTAAAATAACACCGACTAACTACGAAAGGCAGATTTATTATGAATGTAAATATAAAAGACGAATCTGAAATCAGTGAAGAAATGTACGGTACCCTTGAAGACGAGCAGGGTGAAAAGAATCTTCGCTATTACCTGCCCTTTATCCTTTGTGCTTTTGCAGGCTTTTGCTTTTCTCAGCTTGATGCTCTGGGTGATATGTCGCCCTTTACGGTATCCTTTCTCTCAGCGGTAAAGTTTGACTGCTGTTTTCCCGTTTTTATTGCATCGTCTCTCGGCTATTTCCTGTCAAAGCCATGGCAGACAGCTCTGAAATATACCCTCATATCAGCTCTTATGTGTCTTGTAAGGCTCTTTATTGCAAAGCGTTTTTCCCATAAAAACACAGTGGCGGCAAAATACACCGCCTCTTTCATCTGTACCTTTATTGCAGGAATAGTTTTCACGGTGTTTTCTGATTTCAACTATATAAGCATTTTTATTGTCCTGTGCGAAAGCTGTCTTTCTCTTTGTGCTTCGGTGTTCTTTATAAGAAGCTTCCGCACGCCCGTAATGAAAACGGGTATAAGTGCTCTGGGTGTAAAGGATTCATCGAGTCTTGTTTTGTCCCTTTGTGTTTTTCTTATGTGTATGTCGGGCTTCAATATTGAAGGCCTGTCCCCTGCGAGGATATTTTCCTGCCTTTTGCTGATGTTTCTTTCCTTTTATAAGGGCAGTTCCGCAGGAAGTGTTGCAGGTGTGTGTATCGGTGCGGCACTTTGCATTGACCCGTCTTTCCGTTATCTTTTTCCCTGCTACGCTCTGTCGGGACTTGTTGCAGGTGTCTTTTCGCCTCTCGGGCAGATTGTGACAGCTCTTTCCTTCGGCATAAGCTATAGTGTCATAAGTCTTTTTCAGGGCAGCGGCAGTGAAGTCCTCATAAGCCTTATTGAGGTTGCCATAGCCTCGGCGGCTTTTATGATTGTACCCTCCCGATGGATAAGCTCTCTGGGCGACCTTCTCAAAAAAAGCGGCATCGCCCCTGACAATCCCGTTTACCGTCAGGTATCGGGAAATCTTCTCAGGGCCGCCGACAATATTTATGAGGTCTCATCTATAATCAGCAAGGTCAGCGAAAAGCTGGACAGTATAATCAACCCCGAAGTGAATAAGCTCTTTGCATCTTTACAGCAAAGCGTCTGCGCCGACTGCGAAAACAAAGGCATCTGCTGGAATAAAATGTTTGACTCGACGGCAAGGGATATTCTTGTGCTCTGCGGAATAGAAAAAAGAAGCAAGGGTAAGCTCCCTTTAGAAAAGAGATGCCCGAGAAAGGATATCCTTTTACCTCAGATAACGGGTACCTCTGCCGAATATGCCGGCAATATGGCTGTTAAAATGAAGATAAGGGAAATGCGCAAGGTGCTGACAGATCAGTTTTTCTCTATGGGTGACTTTTTAACGGAAACTGCAGGTAAGATTGCAGGCAGTAAAATAGTCGACACCCCGAAGTCTACTGCCCTTCGTACTGCTCTTCAGGATGCAGGAATATACACAGATGCTCTTAGCTACTTCACTGACAGCGACGGCAGAGTCACTATAGAGATAAGCATTATCGACAGACCCTTTGAAACTGACAGAAAAAAGCTCAGGCACATAATAGAATTCCTTTCAAAAAGGCGTTTCGGTGAAGCGGATATAACTGTCGGCGATGTTAAAACAACAATCTCATTCGAGGAAAAATATCTCTATGATGTGCACTTCGGCTATTCACAGAAGCCCCTTATAAAAAACTCCGTCTGCGGTGACAGTGTAAGCTTCGTCTCAGGTGCAGGCGGCACAAAAACTGCTATCATAAGCGACGGCATGGGTACGGGCACAAGGGCAGCCATAGACAGCACAATGACCTCATCTATACTTGAGAAGCTCATAGAGGGCGGATTCTCCGTAAAGGGTGCAATCAGAACCGTAAACTCTGCAATGATAATGAAATCCACCGACGAATCAATTTCAACGGTGGACGCTGTAAGCATAAATCTTTATACGGGTATTTCGGATTTCTATAAGTCGGGAGCAACCATAAGCTTCATAAGAAGCGGAAATGAAATAAAGATCATCAAAGAGGAATCTCTGCCCATAGGCATAATCAGAAATGTCTCCCCTGCCCACAGACAGATAAAGCTTCTCCCCGGAGATATTGTGCTTATGGTCTCAGACGGTGTCACAGGCGAAGACTGCGGCTGGATAAATGATGAGCTTCTTTCCTGGAGTACCAACAGTATGGATGACTTAGCGTCACATATTGCTTCCCTTGCGCTTCTCAGAAGCGACAAAAATACCCGCGACGACATAACCGCCGCCGCAATCAAAATAAGCAAAGCTCAATAAAAAAGGGACTGCAGAAATGCAGTCCCCGGTCTTATCTTGCGATTAAGCGTTTTCTGTTGTTTCTTCTGAACCTTCAGCATCTTCTTCACCAAAGCTGATACCAAAAGCTTCCATAAGAGCCTTAAAAATCTTTTCTAACATCTGGATAACTTCACGGATTGACATTGTTCATTTCTCCTTTCCAAGATTAGTTTACAAGGAAATAATATCACATAGTTTCAAAAAAATCAATAAAATTTATATAATTTCAATCTGACACATTTTCATAGCCGAAAGAGCGTTGCTGTGACTTTCAGGCGTTACACCCGCACAGCATGAGGAGTCCACACAAATGGGAGTCTCGGGAAGATTGGCCTTAAGAAGAAGTGCATTTGATATAACACATATATCAGTGCAAAGACCTATAAGCTCTATGCTCTCTGCATCTTCGAGGCCCGAAACGTATTCGCCTAACTCTGCGGAGCCGAAGGTGGGCTTGTCTATAACTGTGCTGTCCCCCACCTGAAGCTTCTCACTTATCTGCCAGCCGTCAGTGCCCTTTATGCAGTGAGGCACAGGGAGCTTCTTGCCCTCGGCAGTGTCCATATAGTTTTCATAGTGAGTGTCTCTTGTGAAAATTACTGTGTCACCGTTTTTACGGTAAAAATCAATCTTCGCTCTGACATTATCAACTATTTTTACCGCTTCGGGAGTACCCAGAGCACCGTCGATAAAGTCATTCTGCATATCTACAACACATAAAACTTTCATTTATGCTTCCACCTTTTCTGCTTCGAGAGCTACAGCCTCTCTCTTTTCCTTGAGACGTCTTTCTACCTCAGCAATGTGAGTCTGATCGTCCTTGAGGAAGAGGATAACTATGAGATAAAGGAGTGAACCGATAGCGGGACCAAGAATAAACTGATGCCAACGGTATTTGAGGAATCTGGGAGCCACCTGAGCGTTGATAACTGTCTGGTTTGCAGCGTGCTTGATATTGGGGTCAAAGCCGAGAAACTTAAGCACATAACCCTGGATAAACTTGGGAATAGCACCTGTGAGCTTTGATACGAAGTTCTGCATTGAGAAAACGATACCCTCTGTACGCTTGCCTGTTTCAAGCTCAACCTCGTCAATGGAGTTGGTGAGAAGTGAACGGTGAGCGATATCCTTCATATTGGTAAATACCTGAGCTGTACCGAGAAGAACCATTACAACAGCAAGTGCACCGATATTGAGGAAACGGTCATTTGCACCAACGAAGAATGCTATAACTCTTGCAATAACTGTAGCTACCTCTGAGAAAACAAGGAGGTTCTTGTTACCGCCGAGTCTCTTGATAAGCTTGATAGCAAAGAACATTGCAATTGCACCGGGGATACCCATAATAAAGCCGTATACAACCTGAGCTGTACCGCCTGAGATTTCAGCGCCGAAAACGTTGTAGGAAATACCCTCTGTTTCGAAGAAGTATTCCCAGGGAAGTGCAATTGAAATACTCTGAACTGTTCTTGCAAGACAGACGATAATGAGAGTCTTGTTGTATCTCAGGTCGAGGATATCCTTCAGAATGCTGTTTTTCTTTTCGTCTTCAACAGGCTCAACCTTTTCTTTCATTCTGTAAGCCAGCATTGCGATTATCATACCGCCGAGGCCGAATACAAAAGCACCGAAAACATAGGTGTTCTTTTCACTCATAATGCTGTTTGTTACAAAGATATCCTTGAAGGTCGGGAAAAGACCTGCAATAGTACCGCCAAGACCTGCGGCAATTGAAATCCACTGAATGACTCGCCCACGCTCGGCAGAGTCGGGACTGGACATAGCAGCTATACCCCAGATAGAGATATCCTGTAAGGAATAGAACACATCAAAAAGCAAGTATAAAACAAGTACGAATGCGATAGTCTGACTTTCTTTAAAGCCGAAATCCACAAACATCAGGAAAACAAGTATACCGATAAGCACCGGAGTCCACAGAAGGAACGGGCGCATTTTATAGCCCGGCTTATGCTTTCTGCGGTCGATAAGTCCGCCGACAATGGGGTCGTTGATAGCGTCCCACAGTGTGCTGACACCTGTGATGATACCTGTCTTTTCTGAGGGGATTTTCAGAATTGTGTTAAGATAAACGAAAAGCCTGTTTGAAACAAAGTTATAGGTCATATTCTGACCTGTAAGACCTGCCGCATAGGAAAGCAGTCGGTCATTGGCTACCTTTGTATCGCTCTCTTCTCTTGAAAAAAGGAAAAACGGATTCATATTCTCGCCCTTTCTTATATGTATTTTACATAATTATACAATACGAGGAAAGAAAAATCAATAAAAAATTATTCTGACAGAGATGTTTTTTGTAAACATTAAATAAAAACATTTGACTCCGCTTCACGCCAAAGCATATAATGATGGAAATTTTTATTTTTTTGTAACAAGTTAACATTTCGTCAGTATTATATATGAACGGGAAAGAGGTGAGACGAATGCAGAAAAACTTTGAAGAGGTGTATACACAATATTACAGTGTGGTTTACCGCTATCTTTTGTCCCTTACAAAGGACAAGCACTTAGCTGAGGATTTCACTCAGGAAACATTTTATAAAGCGCTTAAGAGTATCGATACATATAATCCTGAAATGAAAATGCTGTCCTGGCTTTGTGCTATAGCTAAAAACACATATTTCACTTGGGCAAAACGCCACAAGCGTCAGCAGACCTTAAGTGAAATCGACGAGGTTTACACCGACGACATTATCGACAGACTTATTGACAGCGAGGACACTGCCGATATCTACAAGGCTCTGCACAGTCTCAATGAGCCCTATAAAGAGGTTTTCTCTCTGAGAGTCCTCGGCAACCTGCCCTTCGGTAAAATAGGTGAGCTTTTCGGCAAAACCGAGAGCTGGGCGAGGGTAACATTTCACCGTTCAAAACAAATGATAAAGTTGGCGATTATGAATCCGAAACAGCCTAAAGGCGATAATTTTTAAGACTTTTCGGTGCTTCGCCCTCGAAAGGCGGCAGCCTTCCTTCGTTCTCAGCAAGCAAAAATTCAATAAAAATTATTCGCTTTTAGGTCGAAGATTTTTTGAATAGCGGATTTTTGTCAGGCTGAGGCACAAAACGCAGTAAATCCTTTCGGATTTACGAGTATTTTAACAATAGATTGGCGAAAATCCGCGTTCAAAAAACTATTTCGGATTATAATCGCCAACTTCAAGGAGCGAATGAATAATGACTGATTGCGGTATTATAAAAGATTTATTACCACTTTATGCAGATGATGTGTGCAGTATTGAATCAAAAAAGCTTGTAGCCGAGCACCTGAGCGAGTGCGAGGAGTGCTGCAAGGAGCTTGAAAGCTATGAGCTTAATGTGATAACAGGCAACGTGGCAGAAAAAGAAGCAGTTAAGAAGTTTAAGAAAAAGACCGAGA
>JAZSGK010000245.1:0-3122 GCA_045532695.1 Acutalibacteraceae bacterium | reverse complement strand
GGTGACAGATTTGGCATTACAACATTCGCTCCCGAAAGCACTCCTCTTTCTCTGCCGTCACTGCTGAGAGTACCCAGAGCCGTTGTGGCAGGAAGAAGAATATTCGGCTTAATGAGTCTTATGAGACTTAAAAGAAATACCGTCAGCTCGGCACTGCCGTTCTTTTCGTCTTTAAAGGGTGTATCCTTATGAGTGATGAATGGGCCTATTCCGCACATATGAGGCGAAAGCTCTTCAATAAATTTAAGGTCCTTTGCAAGGTACTCTGCCTTCTGATATGGCGAGCCTACCATGAATCCGCAACCCACCTGAAAGCCGATTTGCTTCAGATCTTCAAGGCACCTCATTCTTTCTTCAAAGCTGAGATTTTCCGGGTGAAGCTTTTCATAGTGCTCTTTCACCGCCGTCTCATGGCGAAGAAGATATCTGTCTGCACCTGCATCAAAAAGTGCCTGATAGCTTTCCCTGCTTCTTTCACCAAGAGACAAGGTTACAGCACAGTCGGAATAGCTGTTTTTTATACTGCTGATTACATCGCAGAGCATACTGTCGGTATAGTGTCCGTCCTCGCCGCCCTGCATAACGAAGGTGCGGAAGCCGAGTTCATATCCCTCTTTACAGCATTCGAGGATTTCCTCTTTTGTGAGTCTGTATCTCTGACAGCTTCTGTTGCTTTTTCTTATGCCGCAGTAGTAGCAATCATTCTTGCAGTAGTTGCTTATCTCGATAAGCCCCCTGATGAAAATATCCTTGCCGTAGTGTTTCTGCGCCTGTTTTCTTGCTTTTTCGGCAGAGTATGTGGCAAGATCACCGTCAAAGCCTTCGATGACTCTCAGGTACTCAGCTTCAGTGAGAGAATGCTCTTTTTCGAGTCTGTCGACTAAATCATAAAGCTCATTCTTCATAGGCAATCACATTTGAATAAGCTGTCTTTACGCTGATGCCCTGAAGCTTGCCTATCTTACCCGAAAGAGCAGATATTATGTCCTGAGGTGCATCAATAGCGATTGAGACAATGCTCACATTTCTTTTTTTATAGGGCAGACCCATTCTGCCGATGATATATTCTGCGTATTCGTGAAGAAGTGCATTTAGCTGTTCAACAGCTGTGCTGTCTTCAACGATAATGCCCATAACGGCTACACGTGTTTCCATAGTTTTCCTCCAATAAATCAAAAAGACCACATCATAAAAGATGCGGTCACAAAAATACACTTATAGCTATAGTAGACCTATAGCTGTAATTTCAGTTCGCATCTTTCAGTCAGAAAAATCTTTCTGTCAGATTACGTAATTATTATAGCATAAGAAAATACTCTTAGTCAATAGTTTAAAAATACAAATCTGTTCCAACAATACTAAAAAAGTATCGGAGGAATTCTTATGCTTTCACCCTGGCCGGACAATCTCACACCACCCTCATTTCCCTCACTCACAAAAGATGTCCGCACCGATGTCCTCGTTATCGGCGGCGGTATCGCAGGCATACTCACTGCATATTTTCTTCACCGCAACGGCATACCCTGCATCTTGGCGGAAAAGGATAAAATCTGCTCCCTCACTACGGGTAACACAACAGCTAAAATCACCTTTCAGCATTCACTTATCTTTCAGAAGCTCATCAGAGATATCGGTGAACACAAGGCGAAAATGTACTGTCAGGCCAACGCCGAAGCTCTGGCAATGTACAAAAAAATGTGCCGTGACATTGAATGTGATTTTGAGCTGAAAACCAACTTTGTCTACTCCACCGACAATTGCAGAAAGTTAGAAAAGGAGCTTGAAGCTGCAAGACGCCTCGGAATTGATATGGGATTTACCGACTCTGTCCCCTTACCGATTGATACGGCGGGTGCTGTTTACTGCAAAAATCAGGCTCAGTTCAATCCTCTGAAGTTTCTGTGCAGTATTGCAAAGGATCTCTGCATTTACGAAAATACCTTCATACAAAAAGTCGAGGGCAACACTGCCTATACGCAAGGGCATAAAATCGTCGCTGACAGTATTGTCTTTGCAACTCACTTCCCTTTTATCGACCGCCACGGCTTTTACTTTATGAAAATGCATCAGAGCCGAAGCTATGTCATCGCCCTTGAGGGTGCTACGAATATAGACGGAATGTATATCGACGAAAGTGACAAGGGGCTGTCCTTCAGAAACTACAGAAGTCTTCTTTTCATTGGCGGAAGCAACCACCGTACAGGCAAAAAAAGCGAAGGTTGGGAGAAGCTCCGCGCTTTCGGCAAAGAGCATTATCCTGACCTTAAGGAGAAATATCACTGGGCGGCGCAGGACTGTATGACTCTCGACTCTATGCCCTATATCGGTCAGTACAGCAAAAAAACTGCCCGATGGTATGTTGCCACAGGCTTCGGTAAATGGGGTATGACAGGGGCTATGGTGGGTGCCACTCTGCTTCGGGATATTATCTGCGGTGTCGATAACTCCTATGCTGAGGTCTTTTCGCCCCAAAGGGAAATGCTTAAGTCTCAGCTTATGCTAAATTCCCTTGAAACAGTCGCTAACTTCATCACACCTACTGCGAAACGTTGCTCACACCTCGGCTGTGCCTTAAAATATAACAAACACGAGCACACCTGGGACTGTCCTTGTCACGGGTCAAGATTCAGTGAAGACGGCATGGTCATTGAGAACCCTGCGACGAGGGAATGCTCAATTGCGAGAAAGTCAGAACAGAAAAAGAAGTGAGCATCCGCAAAATCAGAGGGTGCAGGCGGCTCCGCAGACGAACGGCGTTCGTCTCAGCGATAGCATCGCTGTAAATCGCCCTTAAGGCGATTTAGCGGAGCCGCACCTCACCGTTACATCAATCTTAAAGTGAGCGTCAGACAGGCCACAAAAAAATCCACCTGCTACTTAAAACAGGTGGACATTACATATTAAGTTTTCACTCAGTAAACACGGCGGGAGAAATGTTGTTTTTTTATCTTATTCACCCGCAATTCCGAATTGGTTTACATTTCCTCAAGAGCTGCTGCTCTCTTGTCAGCAAGCTCAACAATCATCTGCTGCTGAAGCTTACCGTGAATGGGATAAAGCAGGAATGAAATACCGTAGAAGCCTCTTGCAAGACCGGGGAGAATACAGAATACTATCCAGAT
>JAZSGK010000123.1:0-3185 GCA_045532695.1 Acutalibacteraceae bacterium | reverse complement strand
TTCTGGCCCTATTCATATGATACTCAGCTCGGTATTACACCGGGTAAGCCCGTTGATGCGTCATATGCTAACCTTGCACCTTTCGAATACGGCGCAACAGAGCAAGCTAAAATCGCAGCAGGGGAGAAGGTGTTCCCGCACGTTTTCGGTACAGACCAGCAGGGACGCGACTATTTTATCCGTGTTGTATACGGCACAAGAATCTCGCTTGCAGTTGGCTTCTTTGCAAGTATTATCGTGCTTATTATCGGTCTTACAATCGGTTCAATTGCAGGCTTCTTCGGAGGTAAGGTTGACCTTGTAATAATGAGAATAGTAGATATTATCTATTCGCTTCCCGATATGCTTATGGTTATTCTTCTTTCATCGGTACTTAATGTTTCGCTGAAACCGATTATTGACGGTACCTCGCTATCTAAAATCGGTACCAACATCATAAGCCTGTTTATTGTTTTCGCTGTGCTTTATTGGGTATCTATGTCAAGACTAATCCGTGGTCAGATTCTTTCTCTTCGTGAGCAGGAATATGTACTTGCTGCTAAAGCAACAGGCGCTAAGGGTAGCTGGATAATCAGAAAGCATCTTATTCCAAACTGTATAAGTGTTGTCATCATTTCAACAGCTCTGCAGATTCCCAACGCTATTTTTACAGAGAGTTACCTTTCCTTCCTCGGTCTCGGTGTTAATGCACCTATGCCGTCACTGGGTTCGCTTGCTTCCGAGGCTCTCAACGGTATCAACTCCTACCCCTACAGACTGGTAATTCCCGCAATTGTAATTTCACTTATCGTTTTATCCCTTAATCTACTTGGTGACGGTCTTCGTGACGCATTCGACCCCAAGCTCAACAGCTAAGAAAGGAGAGTATATAATGGCTTTATTAGAAGTGAAAGACCTCCGTACCTCCTTCTTTACAGATGCAGGTGAGGTTAAAGCTGTCAACGGTGTTTCATTTAATCTTGAAAAGGGCAAGGTTCTCGGTATAGTCGGCGAATCAGGCTCGGGTAAATCCGTTACAGCGTATTCAATTATGCAGATTCTTGCTTCTGCAGGTAAGATTGTCGGCGGTTCAATCAAGCTCGACGGTCAGGAGCTTGTAGGCGCTGACGAAAAGGTTATGAAGGACGTCAGAGGTAACAAAGTATCAATTATCTTCCAGGATCCTATGACATCACTTAACCCCACATATACAATCGGCAATCAGCTTATGGAGGCCATTCTCCTTCACACTGACCGTGATAAGAAGCAGGCAAATGAAAGAGCACTTGAAATGCTCCGACTTGTTAATGTAAACGAGCCGGAAAAGCGTATGAAGCAGTATCCCTTTGAGCTTTCCGGCGGTATGAGACAGAGAGTTATGATCGCTATGGCACTTGCCTGTGAGCCCGACATTCTTATAGCTGACGAGCCTACAACAGCTCTTGACGTTACTATTCAGGCTCAGATTCTCGATCTTATGAAGGATCTTCAGGAAGAGCTCGGTATGGCAATTATTATGATTACCCATGACCTTGGTGTTGTAGCTCAGATGTGCGACGAAGTTATTGTTATGTACGCAGGCTCAATCTGTGAGCAGGGTACAGCTGATGAGATTTTCTACAATCCACAGCACGAATATACAAAAGGACTTCTTCGCTCAATTCCTTCGGCAACCTCAGCCGGTACGAAGCTTCAGCCTATTACAGGTACGCCTATCGACCTGCTCAATATGCCTAAAGGCTGTCCCTTTGCTCCAAGATGCGACAATGCTATGAAAATCTGCATTACTGAAAAGGCGGATAGGGTAGTGGTCAATGAAAACCACGCCGCATCTTGCTGGATGTGCATTAAAAACTTAATGGATAAGGGTGAAATTTCCCTCGAAAATAAGGCGGAAGGCGGTGACACCCAATGAGTGAAAACAAGACTTTAATTGAAGTAAAGGGTCTAAAAAAGTACTTTGATATCAATGTCGGAATGTTCAAGACAAAGCCTCTTAAGGCTGTTGATGATGTTTCTCTTTCAATCAATAAGGGTGAAACCTTAGGCCTTGTTGGTGAATCGGGATGCGGCAAGACAACTGTCGGCAGAACTATCCTCAACCTTTATAAGCCTACTGCAGGTGAAATCTGGTACGACGGAAAGCTTATCAAGTCAAAAGCTGATATCAAGGAATTCCGCAAGAAAGCCACAATGGTTTTCCAGGATCCCTATTCATCACTTAACCCCCGAATGACAGTTTCTGATATTATCGGTGAACCCCTCGATGTTCACAAGCTTTATAAAAGCAAGAAAGAACGTGAAGAGCGAATTCTCGAACTTATGGACCACGTGGGACTTAACTCAGAGCATGCTTCAAGATACGCTCACGAATTTTCTGGCGGTCAGCGGCAGAGAATCGGTATTGCGAGAAGCCTTGCTGTTAACCCTGACTTCATCGTCTGTGATGAGCCCGTATCGGCTCTTGACGTTTCAATTCAGGCTCAGGTTATAAATATGTTCGGTGAGCTTCAGCAGCAGCTTGGTCTGACTTATCTCTTCATCGCCCATGATCTTCTTGTTGTTCGTCATATCAGCGACAGAATCGGCGTAATGTATTTAGGCAGACTTGTCGAGCTCGCAGATGCAGGGGAGATATATGACAATCCTCTTCATCCTTATTCGAAATCACTTCTTTCATCGGTACCAATTCCCGACCCGAAGATTGCAAGAGCTAATAAAAGAATCGTTCTCTCGGGAGATATCCCGAGTCCTCTCAATGCACCTTCAGGCTGTCCCTTCCGCACCCGCTGTCCTCACGCGACAGATATGTGCGCAGAGTCGATGCCCGAATTCAAAGAGGTTTCAAAGGGACACTTTGTAGCTTGTCACAGAACAGAAGAAATTAACTAATGTATATTGATGTGCCGTATTCCGGTACGGCACATTGTATATAAAAAATTCAGAAAGGAAAGAAAGAAAATGAAAAAATTTCTTGCTTTAATCCTGGCTGTTGTAATGTTATTTACATTAGCCGCTTGTGGTGGTAAAGAAGCTGATACAAACTCACTTGCAGTATGTCTTGCTTCAGAACCCCTCACAATTGACCCTGCACTCAACTCATCAGTTGACGGTGCTACAATGGTTGCACATCTTTTCTCAGGTATTGCTAAGTGGGCTGAAGACGAAGAAGGCAACCTCGTTATCGTTGCTGACGCTGCTGAAGA
>JAZSGK010000085.1:0-6196 GCA_045532695.1 Acutalibacteraceae bacterium | reverse complement strand
GGTGAGGGTGGCGCAAACTTTGCTGCTATTGCCAAGTACGGCTTCCAAATTTTACCTATATGCGAATCATATGATGCTGTTGCTGACCAGTTTGATTCCGTAAACCACGCTTCATTCGGTGCAACAACATCAACAATTTACGATACACTCAGCGAAGACTATATTGCAGATAAGGTTGCTCTCGGTCTCGGGAAGTATATCTCACCTGACAAGCAGATCGACGCTTCGACATGTTTGTATCCCGACTACACATGGTTTGTAAAGAATTCGAGCCACTCAGAATATACAGCATATGAAAAGAAGCTTCTCTATGATGTATCAACAGCAGACACTCAGCTTACAGTTGCTGATTTCCCCTGGTCACAGTTTATGGTATATGACTATGACACAGATACAATGGCAAAGATGACAACGGAAAACTGCCACACAGAGCAGTGGGAAGCTGACAAAGAAGTGGAAGAGGGCAAGGACAGCCCCAAGCGCTGGTTCTCATGGCTCATAACCTTCTTCAATTGGATTAAGGAGCTTTTCCGGAAGATATTCAAATAATGATTTTACAGAGGACAGTTCAGTGAGCTGTCCTCTTACTCTTTTTACCGACATTTTATTGCTCATTATTCTTCATTTGCAATTTTCTGGCGGGCGGGATTATGCCTTACTTGTTTCTGCATTTTTGCCCGCGTGCAAAAGAGAATAAAAAATATTAAAATCATGATATTTTTTTGTTATTAATGTATATAAGCATTGACATAAATGGCGATTTTTGTTAAAATAGACACGTATAACTATAGGTATTACCACGCCTTGTGGCAGATACTTACAAAAAAGGAGGATATACATGACAGATGCAAAAACCTTAGCATATATCAATATGTATGCTATACTCGGCACACTCGAAAACCTTTGTGAGCTTGACAGTGAAGCCAGCGCGTTGGTTATGACCAAAAAACCCGTTTCAATTGCTCTTGCAGTTACAGACGGCCCCAGCGCAACAATTACATTCAAAAACGGCAGATGCAGAATGGAACAGGGTATCAACAATTGTGACGTTCTTCTCCCCTTCTCATCATGCGAAAAGTTCAACGGCCTTATTGACGGTACCGTTACACCTATCCCTGCAAAGGGCTTCTCGAAGATAGGCTTCCTGCTTAATAAGTTCACTCCGCTTACAGATAAGCTTTCAGCTTACCTCAGACCCAGCGAAGAAGATCTCAAGGATGACAAGTTCTTTGAAATCAGCACTAAGCTTATGTTCTATGTTATCACTGTTGCTCTTTCACAGATCGGTAACAACGATGAAATCGGTAAGTTCAGTGCAAGCTTCATCGAAGACGGTGTAGTTGAAGTTGCTATCAAGGACTGCGTAAGTGCAGGTATCGTAGTAAAGAACAACCATATGGTTACAATCAAAGAAAAACCCGCTAAGTTCCGCGCTAAGATGGAATTTGACAATATCCGCCTTGCAAGAGATCTCTTCGACGGTAAGGTAAATGCTATCGCTGCTATGGGCGAAGGCAAGGTAAGCATCATCGGTCTTATCAGCATGGTTGACAACATTAACAGAATACTCGACAGAGTAGCACTGTATCTTGCATAAGGAGGTATAATCATGAGTTTTCCCGTTTATAATTACGACAAGAGCACTGAGCTCTTTAACAGAGCAACCAAGGTTATTCCTTCAGGTATCTACGGTCATCTCGGCCCCGCAGAAGGTCAGTTTATTCCCGTAACAAAGTGGCCCTTCTTCGCTGAAAAGGCTAAGGGTACATATATCTGGGACGTAGACGGCAATAAGTTCCTCGACTATATGTGCGCATACGGCCCCAACGTACTCGGCTATTGCGATCCCGACGTTGACGCTGCTGCAGCTAAGCAGATTGCTCTGGGTAACTGCACAACACAGCCCGGTAAGGTTATGGTTGAATGTGCTGAACTCCTTGTTGACACTGTTGCAAGTGCTGACTGGGCTTTCTTCGCAAAGAACGGTAACGATGCTACTCAGGGCGCTATCATGTGCGCAAGAGCATACACACACCGCAAGAAGGTTATTATGTTCAAGGGCTACTACCACGGTGTTTCACCCTGGTGTCAGAAGATTGACTATCCGGGCGTACTTCCCGAAGATGTAGCTAACAACATTATGCTTCCCTGGAATGACATTCCTCTTCTTGAGAAGACAATCGCAGAAAATAAGAACGAAATTGCCTGCATCATAGCTCAGCCCTATGACCACGGTAACTTCCACGATAACGCATTCCCCGAAAAGGGCTTCTGGCAGCAGGTAAGAAAGATCTGCACAGACAACGATATCGTACTTATCATCGACGACGTTCGTGCAGGCTTCCGTCTTGACCTTGCAGGTTCAGACCACTTCTTCGGCTTTGAAGCTGATATGATCTGCTTCTGTAAGGCTCTCGCAAACGGCTACAATATGTCAGCTATCTGCGGCAAGGAATTCCTCAAGGGCTCAATGAGTGCGCTTTCATACACAGGTTCATACTGGCTTTCAGCTGTACCCTTTGCAGCTTGTATCGCTAACATCAACAAGATGAAGGAACTTGATACACCTAAGATGTTCAAGGAGAAGGGTGAAAAGCTCACTCAGGGTCTTGTTGCTGCAGGTAAAGAACACGGCTTCGATCTCGTAGTATCAGGTGCTCCCGCACTCTTCTATTTAAGAATCGCTAACGACGACAGCCTTCTTCTTCATCAGCAGTGGGTTGCTGAAATGGTTTCAAGAGGTATCTTCTTCACAAGCCACCACAACCACTTCATCAACGCTTCTCTTTCAAATAAGGATATCAAGCACACTATCGAAGTTGCAGAAGAAGCATTCGCTATTGTTGCTAAGAATAATCCTGAAATCTTCGGTTGATCCGGGCCTTAATTAACGGAACTTATGCCCTATATATACTATACTATTATATATAGGGCGTGAAATAATGAAAATATATGGAGGAAATCATTATGCCACTCTCAAAAAATGAATGGCTTGCCCTTGAAAAGAAGGCTCTCGAACTTCGTAAGCTTACTATTCAGACAACAGTATGGGCAGGCAGCGGCCATCTCGGCGGCGGTTTGAGTGTTCTCGACCTTCTTACCGTCCTTTATCACAAGTACCTTAACATCAAGGTTGACGATCCCAAGTGGGAAGACAGAGACCGCTTCATCCTTTCAAAGGGTCACGCAGCAATTGCTTATGCTCCCGTACTTTGCGACAAGGGCTTCAACGATCCCGAAATGCTCAAGTCATTTAACCTTTCAGGTTCAAAGATGGGTATGCACCTTGACTCAAACAAGGTTGTAGGCGTTGACGCTTCAACAGGCTCTCTCGGTCACGGCCCCTCTATCGCAGCAGGTACTGCACTTGCAGCAAGACTTCTCGGTAAGGATTATCTTACATACGTAGTTACCGGTGACGGTGAACTCGGTGAAGGCTCATGCTGGGAAGGCTTTATGACAATGAACCACTATGAGCTTTCCAACTGCATCGTATTTATCGACAGAAACCACAATATGATTGACGGTAACACAGAAGATATCAAGAAGCTTGAACCTCTTGCTGATAAAATGACAGCATTCGGCTTCAACACCATCGTTGTTGACGGCAACAACATCGGCGAGCTTTGCGATGCTATTGATGCAGCTATCGAACGCTCAAAGGAAAAGTGTGCTCCCACCTGTATCCTTATGGACACAAAGAAAGGTGCCGGCGTAAAGACAATTGAAGGCGACTACACATGGCATTACGGTGCTATTGACGACGCTCTTTTCGAAAAGTTCAACAAAGAACTTGAAGAAGATTACAAGGCACGCTGCGCACGTGCAGAAAAGGAGGGCAAATAATTATGGCAGGCGGATTTGTTTATAACGCAATTGACCAGACTTCAATTTCAACAGCTGAAATTTACGGTAAGGCTCTTTCTGAAATTATTTTAAAAGACCCCAAGGTTGTTGCAATCACAGCTGACCTTGCAAAATCAACAAAGCTCGGTGACGTTCTCAAGGTTTGCCCCGAAAGAGTTATCAACGTAGGTATCGCAGAACAGGATATGTTCGGTGTTGCTGCCGGTATGGCAAGAGCAGGTATGATTCCTTTCCTTTCAGGCTTCTCAGCTTTCACATCAATGCGTGCTTGCGATCAGCTTCATACAGACATCTGCTATCAGAATGTAAATGCAAAGATTATTGCTACTCATTCAGGTACATCCTTCGGTCAGGCAGGTTCAACTCACCATGCTATCACTGACCTTGCTATCACAAGAGCAATGCCCAACCTTACAGTTATCGTTCCCGCTGACGGTTTTGAAACAGCAAACGCTGTTAACGCAGCTTATGATAACTTTGGCCCCTACTACATCCGTATCAATCGTGGTTTTGACCGTGTTCTTTATGACAATCAGGACTACGGTTTTGAAGTTGGTAAGGCTGTAGAAGTTCACGAGGGTACAGACATCACAGTTATCGCTTGCGGTTCCTGTGTATTCCAGGCTCGTGAAGCTGCTAAATTCCTTAAGAATTCAGACGGACTTTCTGTTCGTGTTCTTAATATGCACACAATCAGCCCCATCGACGTTGAGGCTATCCAGAAAGCAATTTCTGACACAAGAAGAATCATCACAGTTGAAGATCACCTCGTTACCGGCGGCTTAGGTTCAGCAGTTGCTGAAGTTATGGCTCAGTACGGCAAGGGTTGTGCATTCAAGATGCTCGGTCACAAGAGCTTTGCTATGATCGGTCTTCAGGAAGACATTATGTCTGATGCCGGCATTGACTCTAACGGTATCATCGCTGCAATTCGTGAAACAATGAATGCAGACTTTGAAGAAGACGACAACTGGGACGACGAATTTTAATTAATACAAGGAGGCAAAGATTATGGCTCATACAAAAGAAGCCTTATATTCAAATAAAATATTCCTCAATGCAGCTTTGCCGCTTGTAAAGGTTATTGCAAACGATATCCCATCTCTTAAGAAAAAGTTTGAGAATGTTCAGGCTGTTATTCAGGTAAGTTGTCTTGATCCCGAGTGCGAAGCAGGCAAACACGGTATGCACTTCATCATCAACAACGGCGAATGGCTTGTACATCCTTGTCTTACAGAGGATCCTGATATCGAACTTCAGTTCAAGAGTATTGAAAATCTCAATGATTTCTTCAAGGGCAACATCACACCTGCAGGCATTCCCAAAATCAAGGGTCTCAAGAAAGCAGGCACATTACTTTCATTCGTAATGGTACTTCTCAAGATGGCTGACCTTTTAGGCGCAACTGAAGCTCCCAAGGATGAAGAAACAAAGGAACTTTTAGTTAAGTGTTATTTCTATCTTCTTTCCAGCGGTATCAGCCAGCTCAATAAGATGGGTCACACTGAAATCAGAGATTGGACATCGAAGAGCCCCGACCGTGTTTATGCTTTCGCAGTTGACGGTTATCCCCAGGTAGCTGCTTATCTGAGAATCAAAGCAGGCAAGTCACGTGCAGGCAGAGGCGAATACAAGAGAGCAATGCCTTTCTTTACTCTTCGTTTCAACTCACTTGACAGTGCTCTCGGCACTCTTCTGGGAACAGATGATATGCTCGAGGCAACTAAAGCAGGTCGTCTTATTATGGATGGCGGTCCTGAATTCGGTGCACAGATTGGCGGATTTATGCTCGAAATCGGTGCTCTGGCAAAATAAACCGACAAACTACGGTAAAAACTGAATTATCGGACAGAATTGCTCTACGGCAATTCTGTCCGATATTTTTTCCGAAGCCGCAGTGTTATATATATAATAGTATAGGCAAAAGATGGTCTGAAGATAAAATCTACATTTAGTATCGGATTTTCGAAGGTACCCAAAATGTGGATTACAGAAAAAGACGGTAAGAAAATAAACCTTAAATTAACTGTAAAACTCACCAAAATACCCCCATAACATCTATGCAAAATGTAGAATTCAAAAAAAATCGGAAAAAATCTTGAAAAACTTGCTCTTGAATGATATACTACTTATAGTTATAGGTGTCTCTATGGGCATATTGCACCCATTTTCGGGTAAAACTCGGGAATATATAGGGAAATCCTATTTTAAAATATATTCTATTCTTTCATTTAAGGAGGAAAATTTTATGAAAGTTGGAAAAAAACTACTCAGTACCTTGCTCGCTATCATGATGATAGTGTCAAGCGTGTCAGTGTGCTTCGGCGTT
>JAZSGK010000120.1:0-37238 GCA_045532695.1 Acutalibacteraceae bacterium | reverse complement strand
CAACCCCTTGGCTCACAGAACGACATGGCTACGATCCGACTTCGCTTTCAATGACCCCATTATGGGTTCAATCGTTGACAAGACAAGAACTAAATGGGGTAAATGCCGTCCTTTCCTCAAGTGGATGGCTATTCCCATCGCTATTAGCACAATTCTTTGCTTCCTTCCAGTTTTTGAAGCAAAAGCTACATGGACATTCGTGACAATTGCTGTTCTCTATGTTATCTGGTCTGTTCTTTATACAGTTGCTGACGTTCCTTATTGGGGTCTTGCAACCTGCCTTACAAATGATACAACAGTCAGAGGAAATATTCTCACAGTTGTCCGTCTTATTTGCACAGTCGGTGCCGGTATTGTAACAGTAGGTGTGCCTATTATTACAGATGCAGTTACTGCAAAATTCAAGTACACAGAGGCGCATCTTGATCAGATACTCATTGATAAAGCTGCTCAGATTGAAGGTATTGTTGCAAATCAGGGCAAAACGGTTGAGGATGCTGCACGTTCATTTATCGGAACAGTTATGAATGACAGTGTGCAGGCAAACGCTGACACACTTAAATGGGTCTACTTTATATGTGCTGTCGTATTTGTTGTGGCTGCAATGCCTATGTTCTTCTACGGATTCAAAAACACAAAAGAGCATATTACTGCTAACTATGATAATGTACCGACATTCGGTCATAACCTTAAGCTTCTCTTCAAGAACAAAGAGCTCCTTCTCATCGTTCTTTCAGGTGTTCTCGGCGGCGCAAGAATGGTTTATACTTACACCGGCGGCCTTTATTTCGCAAAGTATATTCTCAAAAACGAAGGCTTATACGGTGTCATAACTCTTCTTGTTATACCCGGCGGTCTTGCAGCTTCGCTTCTTGTTCCTTGGCTTACCAAGAAGTTTACAAAGAAGTACACATATATCCTTGTTCACCTTTTCGGCGGCGTTGTTATGGCTGTTATGTACTTCGTAGGCTACGATGCTCCGTGGAAGCTTATAGTTGCTGCAATCGGTCTGGTACTCCTTGGTATTCCCCAGGGTGTAAACAACATCATGAGCTATGCTATGATCGGTGACACAGTTGACTACCTTGAATGGAAAACAGGCGAACGTGGCGAAGGTATCTGCTTTGCAATGCAGACTCTTATTAACAAAATCGGTATGGCTGTCGGCGCATTCATCGGCGTTATGTCAATGAGCATTGCAGGTATCGACGCTGAAACAGGCTTTGTTAAGTCACCCGATGCTCTCTGGAACGTACTTATTCTTTCAGGTGTTATCAGTATGTTTGCTTGTGCAGTACCTATGTTCTTCTATACTCTTACAGAAAAGCGTCAGAGAGAACTTGTTGCTGAAATTGAAGCAAGAAAGGCTGCTAAAACAAAATAATCATTGAAATTATAATAAGGCTGTTCCTCTTTGAACAGCCTTATTTTTTAGGAGGAAAGTATGGAAAGAAAACGGTATAAAGAAATGTCTGTCTATCAGATATGGCCAAGAAGCTTCTGTGACGGCAATGGCGACGGCATAGGTGACATCAAGGGTATCCTGTCGAAGCTCGACTATATCAAGGATTTGGGGGTTGATGCGATATGGTTTTCACCCTTATATCCTTCACCCAACGCAGACTACGGCTATGATATCGCTAATTATCGCGATATTTCTTCAGATTACGGCACTCTCGAAGAATTCAAGACTTTACTCGACGAAGCGCACAAACGCGGTTTAAAGGTCATTATGGACCTTGTAGTCAATCACACTTCCGATGAGCACGAATGGTTCAAAGAGAGTAAAAAAGGGGAGGATAACCCCTATCACGATTACTATATCTGGAGAAAAGGAAGAAAACCCGGCAAGGAGCCCAATAACTGGCTTTCAACATTTCAAGGCAAGGCGTGGGAATACTGTAAGGAGATAGACAAATATTATCTTCATGTTTTTGCAAAAGGTCAGCCTGACCTTAATATGGACAACCCGAAGGTGAGACAGGAAGTAAAGGATATTATACGCTTCTGGCTTGATATGGGTGTTGACGGCTTCAGAGAAGATGTAATTACTTTTATCTCAAAGAAGCCCGGTCTTCCTAACGGTTTTCCAATGCCCACGGCAACAGGTATTGAGCACTATATGAACGGCCCCAACCTTAAAACATATCTCAGAGAATTCAAAGATGTTTATGATGAATATGATTGCTTTACAGTCGGTGAAGCACCAATGATGACACCTAAAAAAGCTCTTGAATTTATCAGAGAGGGCGACGGACAGCTTCTTAATATGATGTTCCATTTTGAGCATATGGGCTGCGACAATGTGATCACCAACTGGATTGTAACTCCCTTCAGGTCGGGCAGACTTAAAAAGGTATATAATAACTGGCAGAAGTCACTGTACGGCATTGCGTGGAATGCGAACTATATAGAAAACCACGACCAGCCGAGAATAATTTCCCGTTACGGCAGTGAAAAATATCGCACAGAAAGCGGTAAAATGCTTGCAACTATGTATATCTGCCAAAGCGGTACACCTTTCATTTATCAGGGTCAGGAAATCGGTATGACAAACCCGAAAATTCCTACTATTGACCGATATAAGGACGTTTCATCATTTAACAACTATGCTATGTTCAAGAAACTGCATATTCCCGAAAGCATTACAATGAAGTTCTGTATGTATGCTTCGAGAGATAATGCAAGAACACCTATGCAGTGGACGAGCGGTAAAAACGCAGGATTTACAGAGGCTGATACCCCTTGGTTCGAAATCAACCCGAATTACACTGAAATCAATGCAGAGGCTGAAGCTAACAATCCTGATTCTATTCTGAATTATTACAAAAAGCTTCTCCGATTCCGCAAGGAAAACGATATAGTTAAATACGGTGATTTTGAAATGCTCAGAACAAACAGTAAGCTGTTTGCATACATCAGAAAATTTGAAGGTCAGAAGATGCTTGTTATTTGCTCGTTCTCTGAAAACGAGATGGCATTCAGAGCTCCCGAAGACTTCTCTTTATCCGATGCTGAACTTGTACTGAGCAACTATGATAACAATAAAGTCATCAAAAACGGTTTTATGACAAGACCGTATGAAACGAGAGTATACCTGATCAAATAAAAAATTAGAGATATCTTACTGATTAAGTGAGATATCTCTTTTAGTTTGAGTTGAATTAATATCCGATTGCTGTGCCCAAAAGCATAATTCCGATAGCAGCAATAAATTCAAGGGCAAACAGCTTCCAGGTTGCTCTGATATACTTGATATATGATATGTTGATCATACCGAGAGCAATCATCAGAAGGCCGTTTGTGGGGAAAAGTACATTACAGAAGCCGTCACTTATGCAGAAGGCAACTATGAGGTTCTGTCTGCCGATACCGACCATATCAACAAGAGGAAGGAGAATTGGCATAAGAAGGAATGCTTTAGCAGAGCCGCTGCCGATGAAAAATTCGAATACACATATAACCAGGAAGATTATTATGATTGAAACATAAGGGTTGATATCCTGAATTGCATTATAAACCCAGTATAAAAGGGTATCGATAATCTTACCTGATTTAAGTATGTATGTCACACTGATGATAAAGATAATTACAGGTGCGACGGGAAGAATTGTTTTGGCACCGGTAATAAATCCGCTGAGTAGCTCCTTGCCTCTTATACCGGAAATGTAACCGGCTCTGAGACCGCCGACAGTAAAGAGAATTGCCATTGAAGCAAGAGGCATATAGCCGATTATATCTGAGATAGTAGAATTATCAATAAATATATTGGCAATAAGACAGCACACGGTAATTATAAGTACAGTGAGAAGAGCATAAGCAAAAGCTTTTGAGGCTTTAGGCAGATTAGGATTTTCCAAAGCTTTCTTTGTTGCTTCTTCATTGAGAAATCTGTCTCTGAGCTTAAGATCGCTTTCGTAGCAGAGGGATTTCTCGGGATTCTTTTCAATTTTTTTTGCGTAAGTGATAAAGAAGCCTGTAAGTACGGCATAGACAATTGCAAAAACAAGAAGTCTGAAAAGTACACCTGAGAACATCGGTATATTAGCCATAGACTGAACTATGCCGACATTGAAGGGATTGAATGTAGCAGCAGAATAACCGAATGCAATTGATAAAAGGCTGATACCGAGACCTACAAGTGAGTCCCAACCGAGCGACAGTGAAATTGCAACTGCAAGCGGAACAAGGGTAACAGATTCTTCAAGAATACCTGCAAAGGAGCTGAGAGCCATACAGGCGAGAATCATTACTGCAAGAAGAGCATATTTTTTCTTCGAAAACTTGTTGGTAATTACGGTCATCAGATATTTGAGTACACCGCTCTTGTCGAGAATGAGGAAGGTGCCGCCGATAAGAACAATAACAAATATTATAAGTACGCCGGTCATTGCATCGCCCGTTGCATATATGAATGCTTCGACAGGAGCAACAAAGACTCTCCAGAAGCTGTATCCCACCTCTTCACGCGGTATTTCGTGATAGGTGCCGTTAATTATTGCACCGTTGGCATCAACATCATAAAGGCCTGTCGGCACAATCTGAGTAAGCACACCGGCAAAAAGCATAATACCGATAATTATCGATGTAATGCTTATCAGAGTCTTTTTTTCAATTTTAATACCTAAATTCAAGTCAATATTCTGCATTTAACAATTCCTCACTTTTATATATCTATCTGCATAGCCTGACGGCTGACATAGAATGTAATCTTATCAAAACCGCATCTCTTCGCCATTTTCATAGCTTCTTCTATACCGGCACCCACATCATATGCTGTATGGGAATCTGAACCGATGGTTATATATTCGCCACCAAGCTCGCGGTATCTTTTTACGATTTTTTCCTCGGGCATCATAAGCCCGATATCCTGGCGCAGTCCGGAGGTATTAATCTCCAGAGCTTTACCGTTTTCAATTATTGTAAGAAGCAATCTATCAAGACTGTCTTGTACTCTGCCGTAATCAAAATCAATTTTATATCTGCCCTGAATTCTTCTCATGGGGCAGGTTATATGCGCTAATGCGTCACAGCCTCCCCACTTTGCAATTTCAGTGAGTTCATCAAAATAGTTATTCATAAACCCGTAAACATCGAGCTTGTCATATTCAATTTCTTTGATATCCTGAGTAAAACCTCTTGGTGTGTGTACACTGCCGAGAACATAATCATAAGGATATTTTTCAAGAAGTTTATTGCTGAGCTCTGTATTCGAAAGGGGCTGACCGACTTCTATACCGATCAGTACAAGCAGCTGTCCTTCGAAAGAATTTCGGGCTTTGGCACATTCAAAGTATGAATGAAAGACTGTGCTTGCATATTTTTGCTCTATAAACTTATCAATTTCACAGTGATCAGTTATGGCAAGAGCACGAAGACCGTTAGTAACTGCGTGCTCACACATATACATAGGGGAGTGAATACCGTCAGGTGAATTGTCAGAATGTGTATGCATATCTATAAGACGTGTATTGTGCATTTCTTTACCTCCCGTAACTTTTCTGATAATTATACAGCATTTTTGCATATTATGCAAGGATATTTGAAAAATATTCCATGATTTATGAAAATATATTTGTTGTTTTATCAGGAAAAAACTTACACAAATATATTTTGCTGCAGAACACACAATAATACTGCAAACGCAAGAAAAATATTTCATAAAGGAGTGTAATTGAAAATGGCTAAAAGCTCAAATAAGAGTGTAGTGCCCGAAGCAAGAGAAGCACTTAACAAGTTCAAGATGGAAGCAGCTTCAGAAGTAGGTGTAAACCTCAAGCAGGGTTACAACGGCGACCTCACATCTCGTGAAGCAGGTTCAGTAGGCGGTCAGATGGTTAAGAAAATGATCGAGTCTTACGAAAGAAATATGAAATAAACTTTCATAAATTCAAAGCCTCCCGCATAAGCAGGAGGCTTAATTTCTGTTATTTGAGTTTACTGTTCGGTATTTAAGGAATTTTCAGGGGTAATTATTTCGCGTTTAACCGGAATATCAGGAGTTATGATTTCTCGTTTCGGCAGACAGGCGTTATCCGAGAACACATCTGTCAGATTAATATTTTCAACTGCTGTAACCTGCGGAATGTTAATCCTGATCTTTTCCGGCAAGAAAACTTTATCTGAATATCTGTATCCCATTTTCGGGAAGGCAGGGAATATCGGTTTCTTAGCTTTACTGCGTCTTAATTTATTTATAAGTAAAAGTAAAACGAGAATAAGCAATGTTACAGCTGAAACTGCCACGCCGGTTTTAAGGCCCGGTGCCTCATATCTGAATTCAACAACATGTGAGCCTCTGTCGATATTCACACCGAGCATAGCCTGCCCGATCTGATGAACATCATCTTCAGAAACATTTGCGCCGTCGATGATTACACTCCAGCCCTTGTCATAGGGGATTGATGTATAAAGAATACCGTCAGACTTAGTTACAACAGTACCCTTGATGTAGTTATCTTCAAAAACCTCTGTGATAATCTGTCCGTCGCTGAGCTTGTTATAGCCCTTACTGAAGACCTTATCGTTCATTGTGTAAGCAAAGAGCTTCACTGTGCCGCTTGTTTCTTCATAGGGGATTGTAATTGAAATGGATTCATTTTCGGCATATCTTCCGAGGTCAAGTACACATTCCTGGTCTGCCGAGTGTGTAATAACACCGAGAGAGGAGTTAACAACTATGTCTTTGTTATTCGAGCCCGTTACATCAAAGCCAATATATACGTTACCTGATTTTTCTGTGTTGATGTAGAAGGTTGTGCTCGCATCAGCACTGCTGTTATCTTTTTCAAAATAGAAAGATGTCGAAGAAATATCTTCGGTAAAAGGCTTGACATTACTGTAGGTGATATATGAAAGCTCAAGTCTTTCAAAAGGATTGCCGAGACCTGTAGCAAGATTGAAAAATTCGCCCTGAAGCTGGAACGGATCACCTGCAGTCTCGAGTTTCCAATCAGAAATATAATCCTCGGTGGCCCATTGTGCAACGTCTTCATTTACACAATAAGCAATAGGCAGATAGTATTCATTTCTGAAGGCTTCAAATTCATCATTCTGTGCAACACTCGTATAGTAAGGTGCCGCTAAAACGTTTGGAGTCTCATTATTGACAAGATACTTCAGAGAGAACATCATATTATAGACAGGAGTTTGCGGATTGTAGGTATAGCTGTTAATTCTGTTACTCATCATACCGAGATCATCCTGCAAATTAGAAACAATCTCCGTTGCCATTGAAGAGAATACTGATACGCCGTTGTAGTAGTACCATGAGGGATCCATTCTTGTTCTCAGGTCTGTCAGCTCCATTCTGTAAAAGCTGCCGTCTTCAATTGTGTCGAGAGTATCTTTAATGTCTTCGAAATCTTCAAAATCAGATACATAGGGAGTTTTATCGACAGAAATACTCATAGCCGTTGTGTCGCACATAACAGCTTCACTGCAAACACAGACAATCAGAAGAGCTGCAACAGATGCCGCCTGATATTTTTTGTCTTTAAAAATCGCAAGAATAAGTACATAAAGCACAATAAGAATCATTGTGAAAACAACTGTACTGTCAGTTACGTTTTTAGATGTGAGTTCCTGAGTAAGAATTACGAAAGCGAAAAGTGCCGTTCCTACAGCAGCAAAATGTCTCGACTTAAATTCCCTGATGCGAATGAAGGTCTTATAAGCGATTACAAGAAGAATAAATGAATAAATAAATGACTGTCTGTAAGGGAGGTCATTCGGAAAATGGAAGCCGTGCCAGATGTAGTTGAACATATTGACATTGAAGCTCAGATATAATGTACCGAGCAGAACGAGAGTAGCCGTTTTCTCTTTCTTGGAAATGCTCTTTGTAAAGAAATACATCGGCGCAAGGATAATTGTAAGGATGCCGCAATAGACATTGGGAAGAACATCATCACCGCTGCTGCGGATTGTTGTTGTAAGCCCTGCAAAATGATTTGCAAAGAAATCATAAAAATTGAAATAAGTTGAAAAATCCTCCGGGAAGGTACCGGAAGTGGCTGAGCTTGATCTGAGCACACTGTATACGGGCAGAAGTACACAAGCCATAAGACCTGCAGCCGCAAAGGAAGACAGAGCAAAAATTGTACCTGTACGAAGGAATTTATTGTTTGCAAGCTTTTGTAAAATAGTATTTGTTACAGCTCTTTTATTAACAAAGGAAGTCATATTGTTGTTAATGCAGAAATAGTAAATGAAATATATAACTGAAAAAACACAGAGCATATATGACATATAGTAGTTTGAAAACATAGTAAGTGAAAGACCGATTATATAGGTTGCGGGCTTCCCGTGGTTTATGATTCTTTCAATGCCTAAAAGCACTATGGGAAGAAGAACCATAGCATCAATCCACATTACATTCCAGTAATAAGCCAGCATATAGGCGCAGAAAGCATACATAATACCAAAGGCAGTCGAAGCAAAAGACTGACTTTTGAGTGAACGCTTAAGATAATATGTGAAGGTTGAAGCTGAGAGAGCCGCCTTTATAAGAATCATTGCCGCTATGGCCTCAGGCATATTTTTATGACCGAAGAACATAATTATTGCGCCGATGGGACTCGAAAGATAGTTGAAGTAGTTTCCGAGGAAACAGCTTCCGAGACCGGACACCCACGAATATGTAAGTGAAGCACCGTTCATTATTCTTTCGTAAAGTTCAGCGAAAAGGGGACCGTACTGATGATAAAGATCCATTCTGAGGATTGTCTTATCTCCGAAGGGAACCATCGAATTACAGAAGTAAATTATCAACATCGTTCCTGCAGTTGCAAGGAACGAATAAATTATATATCTGTTTTCGTCCCAAGTTTTGTTTATTTTCTTAACCATTGTCTGCCTTCTTTCTGAGGTTATTCGTATTCACACTAATGATACATTAAAAACATATCAACTTCAAGTAGATTTTATTAATTTATGATTATTTTGTTCTATATTATTGCCGTGTTACATAAGCTTTAATATATTTAAAAAGTGAAGGTGAAAAAATGGACAAAGTATCCGATGAAAAAAGATTTGACAGCGCTGTGAGTATTATTGGCGGTGAGCTTAAGCGTCTTTTACTCGATTTGCCGACGTATATCAAAACTCAGACCTATGAAATCAGACTGAGAAGTGCAAGACCCGTAATCCTTTACGGCAAATATGGAAGCTACTACCTGTTGAATACGGGTAACACTGGCGTGAGTATTCATGAGACCTACAGTGCTTCCGTTGAAACAATCACTGATACATTCAACAGACTATGCTGTTATTCGGTACACAGTCATCTGAACTCGATAGTGAACGGCTATATAACGATTCAGGGAGGACACAGAGCAGGTATTGTCGGTACGGCTGTTACTGACAGTGAGGGAAACATAACATCTTTAAGGGATATAAGCGGCATTAACATAAGAGTATCAAGAGAAGTCATAGGCTGCTCAGATACAATAATCGAAAATCTTTTCAGTAATCATGCAGTCAGCTGCATAATAGCAGGACCTCCGTCAAGCGGTAAAACAACAGTATTACGAGATATGATACGCAGATTATCGACTAACGTATATGGTAAATCATATAAAGTGAGTGTTATTGATGAAAGGCAGGAAATCGCCTGTATGAATGCAGGTATAGCGCAGAATGATATAGGTCTTAACAGCGATGTCCTCAGCTGTTATCCGAAAAAACAGGCCATTATGACAGCTATCAAAACAATGTCACCGGATATTGTCGCTGTTGATGAAGTTGCTGAAGACGCTGAAATTGAAGCAATAAGACTTGGAGTAAACTCCGGCGTTAAATTTATAGTGACAGTTCATGCCTGTGATTACGAAGAATTGGTATTCAGGCCTCAGATTGAGGCACTTCTGAATACATATTCCTTTGATAAGCTGATACTTCTGAACTCAGGTGAATACATAGGCTCTGTAAAAGCGGTTTATGACACAAAGGAGCTACGTGATGAAATTTATAGGCGCAGGTTTAATATGGACAAGTCTGATATATGCGGGTGCAGCTTATTCTATTAAGCTGAATAAGCATATTGTTATTCTTGAAAAAACAGTAATGATGCTTGAAGAAATCAAAGTGCAGATGGAATTTCTTAATTTGCCTGTGTATGAGCTTATAAGAGTTGTCGGTTCAAAGAAATACCTTTACGAACTCACTTTTTTAAAAGTATGTCACGAAATGATCGTTGAGGGCTCAGACTTTCCTTATGCGTGGACGCAGTCAGTTGAAAACAGTGACCTTTACTATAAGAGAGAGGAAAAGGATAAATTGTTGCACCTGGGCGCCAATTTAGGCAGAAGTGACAGAGAGAATCAGATTAATTTATTGAATGTTCATATTCTGCATTTCAGAAACAGTCTTGATAAAGCAAAGCTTCAGAAACAAAAGCACGGTAGCCTATCAGTTGCTCTCGGCGTTCTGACAGGATGTATGATTTTCATTATGATAATATAATTGACGGAGGAAAAATATGGAGGTTGATTTGATATTTAAAATTGCGGCCATTGGTATAATAGCTGCAGTTATGAATCAGGTGCTCGCTAAATCTGATAAGGGTGAGTATGCTATGCTTATTACTCTTGCCGGTATTGTGATCGTAGTAATAATGATTATACCTGAAATTGAAGAGCTGTTTTCCAGGGTAAGAGAAATAGCGGATTTCTGATATGATTATTAAAATTGTTTTGCTCGGTATATGTATCTGTATTATAAATTTCTTTCTGAGACAGTATCAAGGTACTTTTGTTATAATTATTAATATAGCATTCGTAATTCTTATTGCACTTCTTTTATTTGAAAATGCAGCCGAACCCCTGAGAAGTCTAAACAGCTTACTGAAAAATTCTGCTTCGGGCTCCGTGATAATCAAAAGCCTTTACAAGGCGGTACTGATAAGCATCATCACCGAATTGGCTTCTGACATATGTAAAGAAAGCGGGAATACAGTAATTTCGGATATGATTGAATTAGGAGGTAGGATAATGCTTATGGTTATTTCTCTACCATTTATTGAAAGTGTTATTAAGGCCGCTTCATCCTTTGCCGAATGAAAAAGACAATTATATTTCTGTTAATTACGCTTGTCTTATCACTTTTTTCTACAGTCACCGCAAGTGCCTCAGAATATATGAATATCGAAGATATCGAAACCGACATAAAAGATGAGCTTAAATCTATAATTGATGACGATACCCTTGATATACTCGGTGACTTCGGACTGAATAATTTCGATTTTGCCGATGTATATAATTTATCCTTTAAAAATATTTCTGAATTTTTCTCAGAAACATTGAAAGAAAAAATAAAGAGTTCCTTTAAGTTGTTTTTTGAACTTCTGAGTGTGGTTTTAATCTCTGGGGCTGTTGCTTCACTGTTCAGAAGCAGATCAGAAGAAAACTTTATTAACTTTTTGAGCGTCATTATCATAATATTGCTTTCAGTCAGCGGAATTTCGTCAACACTTTCAGCGACGGTCAGCGTCTTACAGCTCAGCGGCAAGTTTATGCTTTCCTTCGTACCGATTTATACTCTGATAATATCTTTAAGCGGTAATGCTGCTTCTGCGCTTACATATAATACATTTGTTATAGGTTTTGCAGAATTTATGTCGGCCTTCATAACTTCCGGTTTTACAGATTTGCTTGGAATGTTTTTTTGTCTTAGTATTTCATTTTCTCTTAACAGCAGCGTAAACACAGGTAGATTCATTTCAGCTGTAAACAGGGCAGTCAGTACAGTACTCGGTCTGACGGCTTCGGTATTTACAGGCTTTCTCAGTATAAAAAATATATTATCTGCTTCAGTTGACAGTGTATCGGTAAAAGGAATCCGATTTCTGATAGGCTCTCTTATACCTATAGTCGGCTCTTCAATCAGTGAGGCATATTCGTCGCTAATCGGCAGTATAAATCTTATTAAAGGATCAGTAGCCGTAATCGGTATACTTGTGATTGTAATAATAAATGTGCCTGTAATATTCGAAACACTATCATTTTATATATCTTTCAGTATGCTGAGCTTTGTCTCAGATTCAGTAAACGCCTCGGGAGTAGGAGATGTATTCAGATGTATATCCTGCGGCGTGCGAATACTCCTTTTATTCTGTGTATTTGAAATGTTTGTACTTATTATTTCAACAGGTATACTGCTATCTGTGAAAAACGGAGGATAAGCTCAATGGACAAAATAAGGCAGTGGACATTGACCGTTTCAGCTGTGTCGGTGATAAGCGGAGTTCTTCTTTCTCTGCTTCCCGAAAAAATGAATAAAAGTTATTTCAAAGTAGTTACAAGTATTATTCTCATTTATACTATAGTTCAGCCTTTAACAGGCTCTTACGGTTACGGTTTTAATGCCAATGATTATCTGAAGGACAACTATCAGGTCAGCGAAGATCTTGATAAATATGCTGTGAATTCAATAATCAGCTCAGCAGAAAAAGCAATTGAAAATCTTTATTCTGATAAAGCTGAAGAAAACGGTCTGAATATAAATTTTGATTGTGAATGTAACATAACGAACAATGAAATCACTGTTGAAAAGATAAAAGTATGTCCCACAGATAACAGCGAAGAAAGAAGGCTTGTTGAAGCATGGACTGAGGAATTCGGATTTGATAAATCAATTGTAGTGTTTGAAGGAGAATAAAATGAAACCCGATGAAATTATGAATCTCATCAAAAAGCTAAAGACAGATAAAAAAACATTGGTTGTATTTTTAATAGGTTTTGTAGGTATGTTTTTAGTGCTTGTTTCTGACGGCGGTACTGAAAAGAATTCAGGAGAAGAACATAATATTGTCAGCAATAATATATTGAGCGAGTCTGAACTGGCGGTTCAGGTAGAAAAGCTTGTCGAAGCAATTGACGGTGCCGGTAAAGCGAAGGTTATGATTACATACAAAAGCTATGAAGAAACAGTTTATGCACACAACAGTGATGAGAGTTCAGACACGAGCGGAAGAAATGAAATCACAAGTGAATATATCATCCTTGACACCGGTGATAAAGAAGAGGGGATGAAGGTGAAAATAATTCTTCCTGAAATTAAAGGTGTTGCCGTTGTATGTCAGGGCGGAGGTAATTCAGTAATTAAAGAGCAGATTATTTCTGCGATATCAGCTCTTTTTAATATAAGTTCAAACAAAATCAGCGTTGCCGTAATGGCAAAATAGGAGGAGTGTCTCATATGGTATTAAAGAGTAAACAGATTTTAACAGCAACATTAATTGTAGCACTGGGAGCGGCGGTTGCAGTTAATTGGTACTACACTAATAATCCTGCTTTGTCTGAAGACAGGGAAGCTACAACCCAGGCAGTAAGCGGAAATCTCGGCGACTCTCTTTATGTTGGCGGCACAACTGCCGCTGCAGGCGATGAAACAAGTGAAGAAAGCATCTCAGAAAAGAGCAACACTGATAATTCACAGGATTATTTCGCTGATGCAAAGCTTAAAAGAAAACAGGCTCACGACGAGATCATTGATAATATAAAAGATTTAGCTGACAGTGACAACCTCGACAGTGATACAAAAAAGAATATAACTCTTATGCTCAGTGATTTTCAGACCGATGTAAAAGCTGAAACTGATACGGAAAATCTTATAAGAGCCAAAATTGCAGGGGATTGTCTTGTAATAATAAATGACGGCTCTTGCCAGGTGATTTTGGAAGAAAATACATTAAATGACCTTCTTATACTGCAAATAACAGAAATAATCGAAAAAAATACAGAAATTTCTTCAGAAAATTTAACAATAATTGAGGCAAAATAGTTGTAGGAATTGAAATTTAGTGGTATAATGTTACAGATTATATAAACAAATCGGCGATTATTTCTTGCCGATAAGGAAGGGTAAAAAATATGACAAGACACGAATCAAGAGAATTAGCTTTTATTCTTGTATTTGAAAAGGGATTTCAGGAGGATATGACTGTTATCGAGCTTATTGAGAATGCTCTGGAGCTTGAACTTTTCCCTGAAAACGCTTTTGCCGAAAACCTTGCAAGAAAGGTATACGATAACATTGAGGCTATTGATAATGTTATCAACGAAAATCTTGTACGTTGGTCTGCAAAAAGAATTTCCAGGGTATCCCGTGCAATTCTCCGTATTGCAGTGTGCGAGCTTATGTTCACAGATGTACCTGTCGGTGTTGCAATAAACGAAGCAGTAGAAATAACAAAGAAATATGCAAGCGAAGATGACGCGTCATATGTAAATGGCGTACTCGGTGCAGTTGCTAAAAAAGTAAGAAACTAAATTATAAATAACAAGTGTGGCGTTTGCAGTACCTCATGGTAGTGCAGATTTGCCGCGTTTCAGGAGAAATAATATTAATGTCAACCATTTTAACGGTAAGTCAGATTAATACATATATCAAGTCAATAATAGAACAAGATATCAACCTGAGAAACATCTATGTCGAAGGCGAAATATCGAATTTTACAAACCACTACAGAAGCGGTCATCTCTATTTCACTCTCAAAGATGAAAACTGCTGTATCAAGGCAGTAATGTTCCGCGGTGCTGCATCGAGACTTAAATTCACCCCCGAAAACGGAATGAAGGTGCTTATCAGATGCAGTGTCAGTCTTTATGAGAGAGACGGTGTATATCAGCTGTACTGCGATGATATGATACCTGACGGTCTCGGTGAGCTCACCCTTGCTTTTGAGCAGCTTAAGGCTAAGCTTGAAGATATGGGACTTTTCAGGCAGGAGCATAAGAAGCCCGTTCCACAGGCGCCGTCACGGATAGGTGTAATCACTTCGCCTACAGGTGCTGCTATTCAGGATATACTCACAGTCCTTGAAAGAAGATATCCTTTGGCTGAGATTGTTTTCGAGGGTGTGCAGGTACAAGGTGAGTCGGCGGCTCCTCAGATTGCGGCTGCTATTGATAAATTCAATGAATACAGTGCTGCCGATGTTCTGATTGTCGGCCGTGGTGGCGGCTCAATCGAAGATTTATGGGCTTTCAATGAAGAAATAGTTGCTATGGCTATTTATAATTCAAAAATTCCTGTTATTTCAGCAGTAGGACACGAAACGGATTTTACAATCGCCGATTTTGTCAGTGACCTCAGAGCACCTACACCGTCTGCGGCAGCAGAGCTTTGTGTGCCTGATTACAGGGAGGTGCTTTTCACTGTAGATAAGTGCCTTGACTCACTGGAAACAGGCATGGCAAAGGTACTGGACAAGTATCAGATGAAGCTCTTTGAATATAAGAGCATTTTAGAACTTCACAGCCCTCAGAGTACTGTAAACTTATACAGTCAGCTTCTTTCGGCCTGCGAAGAAAAAATCAGTTTCACAATCAAAAGCAAAATTGATTCATATTCCAACGCCATCGGACACTATGCTTCAAGACTTGAAGCTATAAGCCCTTTAAAGGTGCTTTTAAGAGGCTACGGTATAGTTGAAGACGATAACGGAATACCGATTAAATCCTGCAAAAATACAGACGCAGGAGATAAGATAAAAATTAAACTTCATGACGGCGAAATCAGATGTACGGTTGATGATGTCGCTTATTGATCTGAAAGGATATAACCTATGGAAATGTATACACTTGATACCGCACTTCTGAGACTCAAAGAAATTTCGGAAAGTCTTGAAAGCGGTGAATATGACCTTGAAATGTCCCTTAAGCTTTATGAAGAGGGCGTTGGTCTTGTTGCTTTTTGCAATAAAACCCTTAATGGTGCAAAACAAAAAATTACAGAATTATCACAATTGACAGCTGAGGATGATTCAGATGAATAAAAAACATTCGCTTAATGAATATATCGGAATTATAAATGAATATCTTGATTCTGCAGTGGGAGAGTGCAACTTCGGTGAGGACATCGTTCACGAGGCTATGAAATACTCTCTTAGTATTGGCGGGAAAAGAATCCGACCTGTGTTGGTACTCGAATTCTGCAGACTTTGCGGCGGTGATATTAATGATGCTCTTCCCTTTGCTGCAGCTATTGAAATGATACACACATATTCACTCATACATGATGATCTGCCTTGTATGGACGATGACGATATGAGACGCGGTATGCCCTCATGCCACAAGAAATTCGGTGAAGAATATGCACTTCTTGCCGGTGACGGACTTCTTACAAGAGCTTTCGGTATTATCGCCGAGTCAGATATAGCTAAAAAGTCACCCGAATCCGCAATAAAAGCTGTTTCAGAGCTTTCAAGCCTTGCCGGTGCAAACGGTATGATAGGCGGTCAGGTTGTTGATCTGAGAAACGAGGACAAGCCCTGCTCTTTAGAAGTGCTCAGAACAATGGATTCACTTAAAACAGGTGCCCTTATAAAATGCGCTGCGGTACTCGGTGTAATTGCAGCAAAGGGTACTGATGAAATGATGAACGTAGCTGTAGAGTATGCCGAAAACATCGGACATGCTTTCCAGATTGTAGATGATATACTCGATGTAATAGGTGACGAAAAGGAGCTCGGGAAGCCGATCGGCAGTGATGCTCAGAGTAACAAGTCAACCTATGTTTCAATCTTAGGCATTGATGAATCAAAAAAATATGCTGATGAGCTTACAGATAAGGCAATTAAATCGTTAGATATGTTCGCTTCTGACGGAGAATTCCTCAGAGATCTTGCAACGAGCCTTATAAATCGTAAAAACTGAAAAGAGACGGTTAAAATGAACTATAAGATCCTATCAAAAATTAATAGTCCGTCTGATATAAAGGCTTTGAATTTTCAGGGCCTTGAGTTGCTATGTGACGAAATAAGAGACAAGCTTATAACAACCGTATCTAAAAACGGCGGTCATCTTGCCTCGAATTTAGGTGTTGTTGAATTATCAGTTGCAATGCACAAGGTGTTTTCTTCACCTGAAGATCAGATTGTTTTTGACGTAGGTCACCAATGCTATACTCATAAGCTTTTAACAGGCAGATATTATCAGTTTGATACAATAAGAACAAAAGACGGCATTTCCGGTTTCTGCCGCCCCGGTGAAAGTGAGCACGATATCTTTTACAGCGGTCACAGCGGCACCTCAGTCTCTGCGGGACTCGGCCTCGCTGAAGCTAAGTCACTGAAAAATGAAAAGGGATATGTAATCAGTGTAATCGGTGATGGCTCATTTACGGGCGGAATGGTTTATGAGGCACTCAATAACGGTGGCCGGAGCGGTGCAAAGCACATAATTGTTCTCAATGACAACAAGATGTCAATCTCCGAAAATGTCGGTGCATTCGCAAAGTACCTTGCCGTAATACGCTCACGCCCCGAATACTACAGCTTTAAAGCGAGGACAGAAAGCGTCATTACAAAGCTTCCCTTCGGTGAAAAAATCGCAGCTAAGATTTATGATATCAAAACCGACATTAAGAACAAACTTTACACACAAAGCACATTCTTTGAAGATCTGGGCTACAGATATATGGGTCCTATTGACGGTCATAACATTGAAAATCTCTGCGATGCTTTCGAATCTGCAAAATCAGTAAACGGACCGGTTCTCCTGCATGTAATAACCACAAAGGGAAAGGGATACGGTCACGCCGAAAAAGATCCCAGTGTTTTCCACGGTATATCAAAGTTTGATGTTGATACAGGTGAATATAAGCTTTCCGGTGAGAGCTTTTCAGGTGTAATCGGAGATAAACTCTGTGAACTGGCCGAAAAAGACGGCTCTATCTGCGCAATAACTGCTGCGATGGGCATCGGCACAGGACTGAACACCTTCAGTAAACGCTTCCCCGAAAGATTTTTCGATGTAGGCATAGCTGAAGAGCATGCAGTTACCTTTGCTTCGGGTCTTGCGAAAAACGGTTTCAAGCCCGTTTATGCAGTATATTCAACATTTCTTCAGAGGTGTTATGATCAGATAGTTCACGATGTGTCTTTACAGAAGCAGAAAATTATATTTGCTATAGACAGAGCGGGCTTTGTCGGTGAAGACGGTGAAACCCATCACGGACTATTTGATGTTGCTTTTCTTAATACAATACCCGACATAAAGATTTATTCGCCTTGCTGCTTCAGAAGTCTTGATGCAGATATCAACAATGCGCTTTATGCAGATGAGCTTTCGGTTGCTATCAGATATCCCAGAGGCTCACAAAAAGAGAATGTAAAAAAGCTCGAATATCCTTCTATTGAATATTCACAGTACGGCGATAAAGCATCTGAAACAGCTATTGTAACCTACGGCAGAATAACGAGCGAAGCTATTGATGCAGTTGATAAGTTAAAAGAAAAAGGCACTAGTGTATTTTTGCTTGCACTTAATCAGATTAAACCTATACCTGAACAGGTGTTTGAGCTTCTTTCGGATAAAAAAGAGATATTCTTCTTTGAAGAAGGAATTAAAAGCGGCGGTGTAGGCGAAAAGCTCGGCAGTGTACTTTTAGAAAAAGGAATATTCTGCAGATACAGCGTTACAGCTGTTGAAAATAAATTTGTTGAGCAGGCAAGTGTCGGTGATCTGATTACCACCTATAAACTTGATACTCAGTCAATTATAAATAAAATTACGGAGAAAAAATATGATTGAAAAAGTCAGACTTGATGTAGCGATGCTCGAAAGAGGGTTTGTTGACAGCCGTGAAAAGGGTAAAGCTCTTATTATGGCAGGGCTCGTTTACGTCAACGGACAAAAAGAAACAAAAGCAGGCACAAGCATAAAAGCTGAGGACTGTATTGAGCTCAGAGGCGAAAAAATGCCCTATGTCAGCCGCGGCGGATATAAGCTTGAAAAGGCAGTCAAGGAATTCAATCTTGATCTCAGCGGTTGCACTTGTATGGATATAGGTGCTTCTACAGGCGGTTTTACTGACTGTATGCTTATTAACGGCGCTGTCAAGGTTTATTCTATCGATGTCGGCTACGGCCAGCTTGCATGGAAATTGAGAAGCGACAGCCGGGTTGTCAATATGGAGCGCACTAACTTCAGATATGTGACTCACGAGGAAATTCCTGAGGAAATTGATTTTGCAAGTGTCGATGTATCATTCATTTCCCTTAAACACATCATTCCGCCTATGAGAGCACTGCTTAAAAATGGCGGCAGAGCTGTTTGCCTCATAAAGCCTCAGTTTGAAGTCGGTAAGGAAAAGGTCGGTAAAAAGGGCGTTGTCCGTGATATCGACACACACACAGAAGTTGTTACCAACATTTATAATTTTGTTCTTGAACAGGGATTCAGAGTACTTAATCTTGATTATTCACCTATCAAGGGTCCTCAGGGAAACATCGAGTATCTTATTTATATTGAAAGAAGTGACGAATCTGAATCTCTTCTTGGAAGAACTCCCGAAGAAATTGTTATACAGTCCCACGAAGTCCTCAGCGGAGGTGAATAAATATGACAATACATATTCACACCAATATGACAAGAAAACACGCTTATGAGGTAACTAATAACGTTTATAATGAGCTTACTTCACTGGGTGCTGAAATTTCTATGTCGCTGGAGCTAAAAGAGTATTTTCCCGACTTTAAAGTCAAGTTTCTCGACGAGGACACTGCCGTCGCTTTATGTGACATCATAATTGCAATAGGCGGTGACGGCACAATAATTCATGCGGCTCATTTTGCGGCAGAACACGATAAGCCTATATTGGGTATCAATGCCGGCCGTCTCGGTTTTCTTGCAGGTCTTGAAAAGCAGGAACTCCACCTACTGAGCAATCTTTTCAGTGGGAACTACACAACGGATAAAAGAATGATGCTGAAGGTTTCACACTATTCACCTGACGGCTTAAGAGGGGAGTACATCTGCCTTAATGACTGCGTTATTGCAAGAGGTACATCGCTGAGGCTTTGCGAAATATCTGCCAGCTACAATAAAGGGAGAATCAACAACTTCATTGCTGACGGCATAATAGTCGCCACGCCCACCGGCTCAACTGCCTATTCCTTGTCGGCAGGCGGCCCCGTTGTTGATACTGCAATTGAAAGTCTGATACTTACTCCTGTTTGTACTCATTCACTATTTACACGCTCAATGATATTTGAATCCGACTCGGTTATTAAATTAAAAGTTACCAACAATGAGATATCTTTGCCCGTTTTCAGCTGTGACGGTAATCCGGGCGTTAATCTTGAAGAAAACGATTATCTTGAAATAAGTAAAGCACAAAGAGTAACCAAGCTTATAAAAATTAAATCCGACAGTTTCGCGGATATCTTTTCACAGAAGCTAATAGAAAGATATTCCGATGTCAAGGAGGAAACATTATGAAAAAAGCAAGACATGAAGTGATACTTTCACTTATCGAAAAGGAGAATATCGGTACCCAGGAATCTCTTCTTGAAAGACTTATCGAAGAGGGATTCTCTGTTACACAGGCTACAATCTCAAGAGACATCAAGGCTCTCAGACTTATCAAAACACCAACAGGTGACGGTGAGTATAAGTATGTCTATGTACAGAAGGATTCAGAGGATTACACACAGAAGTATTACTCTATCCTTTCACACTCTGTTGTCAGTGTTAACTATGCAGGCAATATGGCAGTAGTAAAGTGCTATACGGGTATGGCTCAGGCCGCATGCACAGCAGTTGATAATATCGTTACAGACAAAATTGTCGGTACCCTCGCAGGTGATGACACAATTTTTGTTCTCTGCAAAGATGAAAGTGCTGCTTCAGAGCTTAAAAAGCGTATAGAAAAAATTACAGGAATTCAGTAAACACACCCTCCGAAAGGAATAACGCTTTATGTTATCAAGTTTAAAAATTGAAAATGTAGCTGTGATTGAAAAAGCGGAAATTCTTTTCGGTCGCGGACTAAATATACTGACAGGCGAAACCGGCGCAGGTAAATCAATTGTCATAGACTCAATCAATGCAATATTAGGTGAAAGAACATCACGTGAGCTCATAAGAGACGGTGCAGATAAGGCTAAAGTTACAGCTTTTTTCGAAGATGTGCCTTCGGCCGTGCTTGAAAAGCTTAAGGAATATGATATTGACTGCGACGGTGACGATTCGCTGCTCGTTTCAAGGATTATTACACTTGACGGCAGAAACAGCTGTAAAATCAACGGTCATTCCGTTACGGTTACAATGCTCAAGAATATCGGCAGAGATCTTATAACTATCTGCGGTCAGCATGACAGCCAGCATCTTCTTGTCAAAGAAAAACACCTGGGATATATCGACAGTATAGCCGATTGTCAGGAGTATTATGACAGCTACTGTGAGGTTTTCAGTGAGATTAAAGCCGTAAGAAAACAGTTAAAAAGTCTTTTAAGTGATGAATCGGACAAAGAGAGAAAGCTTGAGTATCTTGAGTTTCAGATCAATGAGCTGAACAACGCAAATATCAAGGTCGGTGAAAAAGAAACACTTACCGAAGAAAAGAAGAAGTATCAGAATAAGGAAAGAATTCTTGCTTCACTCAATCTTTGCCGCAGTATTTTAAACGGTGACGGCGAAATATCAGGTATTCTTTCGGATATTGATGCTCTTACCGCTTCACTCAAGGAGCTCTTACAGTTTGACAGCCGCTTTTCTGCCTCAGCTGAAGCTATTGCCGAACTCAGGTACGCTCTTAATGATTGCAGTGAAGATGTGAATGACTGTCTCAGTGACACAGAGGATAATGATATAGATATCAATGCAGTCGAGGAAAGGCTTGATATTCTTTACCGACTTTCGAAGAAGTACGGTGAAACTGAAAAAGAAATGCTTTCTTACCTGGATAAAATAACAAAAGAGCACGAAGATATAACTCTCGGCGATGAAAGAGCGCAGCTCCTTCAGGAAAAATACGATGACCTCAGTGAAGATTTATTCAATAAAGGATGTGTCCTTTCAGATTGCAGAAAACAGGCTGCTTCAGTATTTGAGGAAAAGGTTACTGATGATTTACATTATCTCGATATGCCGGGAGCCGCTTTTTCGGCAGAGTTCAGAGATGCGCCTGCAACTCAGACCGGTATTGACGATGTAGAATTTCTTTTCACTGCTAACCCCGGACAGGAGCCGAAGCCACTCGCAAAAATTGCATCTGGCGGTGAGCTTTCCAGAGTAATGCTCGCAATAAGATGTGTACTTTCAGACAGTGATGAGATTTCTTCTATGGTCTTTGACGAAATTGATACGGGCGTCAGCGGAAGAGCGGCACTTAAAATTGCATATAAGCTTCACGAGCTTTCAAAAAGCAAGCAGGTTTTATGTGTGACGCATCTTGCACAGATTGCCGCATATGCCGACAATCACCTATACATTGAAAAGACTGTGGAAGAGGGCAGGACATACACTAAAGTTACTGAGCTCAGCTATAATGAGCGCGTCCGTGAAATTGCAAGGATAATCGGCGGCGATATTATTACCGAGACTACGCTTAAATCCGCCGAAGAAATGATTGAATTTGCAAAAGATGACACAAACTCCTTTTAACCTCTTGACTTTAAAGGGTTAAATCTGTAGAATAGACAAAGTATAAAAATCAGAAAGAAGGATAAAAATGAAAATTTATGAAGAACTTGTTGCAAGAGGACTTATTGCACAGGTTACAGATGAAGAAAGAATCAGAGACCTTGTAAATAACGGCAAGGCTGTTTTCTATATTGGTTTTGACCCCACAGCTGACTCACTCCACGTAGGTCACTTTATGGCACTTTGCCTTATGAAGAGACTTCAGATGGCCGGCAACAAACCCATCGCACTTATCGGCGGCGGAACTGCTATGGTCGGCGGCCCCTCAGGCAGAAGTGATATGCGTCAGGTGATGACAACTGAAACCATTCAGCACAACTGCGATTGTTTTAAAGAGCAGATGAGCAAGTTCATTGACTTCTCAGAAGGCAAAGCTATTATGGTAAACAACGCAGACTGGCTTCTTGACCTTAACTATATTGAGGTTCTCCGCGAGGTTGGTGCATGCTTCTCAGTTAACCGTATGCTTTCAGCTGAGTGCTACAAGCAGAGAATGGAAAAGGGTCTTTCATTCCTTGAGTTCAACTATATGATTATGCAGAGCTATGACTTCTATCAGCTTTTCCAGAAGTACGGCTGTAACTTACAGTTCGGCGGTGATGACCAGTGGAGCAATATGCTTGGCGGTACTGAGCTTATAAGAAGAAAGCTCGGCGAAGATGCTGCTGCTATGACCATCACTCTTCTCCTTAACTCAGAGGGCAAGAAGATGGGTAAAACTCAGAGCGGTGCAGTATGGCTTGACCCCAAGAAGACAAGCCCCTATGAGTTCTATCAGTATTGGAGAAACGTTGCTGACGCTGACGTGCTCAAGTGCATCAGAATGCTTACATTCCTTCCTATCGAAGAAATTGATAAGATGAATGACTGGGAAGGCAGCCAACTCAACACAGCTAAGGAAATTCTCGCTTACGAGCTTACCAAGCTTGTTCACGGTGAAGAGGAAGCAAAGAAGGCTGATGAAGCTGCAAAAGCTCTCTTCGGCGGAGGAGCCAACACAGATAATATGCCTACTACTGTTCTTACTGCTGACGATTTCACCGACGGTGCGGTATCACTTATCGATATGATGCTCAAAGCTGAAATCATTAAGTCACGCGGTGAAGGCAGACGCCTTATCGAGCAGGGCGGTGTAACTGTTGACGACGAAAAAGCTAAGAGCTTCGCAGATACTGTTGCACTTTCAGCTTTCGAAAAAGGACATGTAATCGTTAAAAAAGGCAAGAAAATTTTCGTTAAATTCGTTACAGAATAAGCTATTACAAATACCGGACGCTAAAATGTCCGGTATTTAATATTTATATTTTAATTTTTTTAAAAGATATGATTATTTTGTTGAAATACGCAATATATTGTGTTATCATATAATAGATTAAATATGAAGACGCAAAGGAGAAATTCAAATGTCTAAATCTATAAGAAACAAGACTATAACTCTCGCTTTTGCAGGCGCAGCGTTATCAGTTGCAGCATTACTGATTTTCATAATTTTACCCGAATCAGAGCTCGCAAACGGAATTCAGTATTCAGGTAAGGATGCCCTCTGGGTTCTCGTCCTTGCTCCGGTATTTTCTCTTGCAGGTGCGATAAATTTCCTTTATGCTTTTCTTAAGGATAAAAAGATATGGTGTGAAGCTTTTTCTAAAAATATTGTTACCGGTGCAGCCTTCGTTCTCGGTGCAATGATGGTATTCAATTTTGCAGTTTATACTTCATATCTTATTATGCAGTTTGACTTAGGGTTTGTTGCACCCTATGACGGAACAGTGTATGATAGCTTACAGTATATTGTCGGTGTTTTCACTGTGCTTCAGGTTCTCTTCAGTGCTCTGTCAATACCCGCAACAGCAACTAATAAATAATTGGCGCAAGCCGTAAAATATACTTTCAGAGGTGCATTATGGACAAAAAAATTTATACTATCGCAACGGCTCACCTTGATACGGTCTGGAACTGGGATTTCGAACACGTAATCAATGTTTGTCTGAGGGATACCCTTGAGCAGAATTTCAAGTATTTTGAACAGTATCCTGAATACCGCTTTAACTTCGAGGGTGCATACAGATATGAGCTCTTTGAAGAATATTATCCTGAAAAGTTTGAACAACTCAAAAAATATATTGACGAAGGTAAATGGAATGTAACCGGAAGCTGTTATGAAAACGGTGACGTTAATATTCCTTCACCTGAAAGTATGTTCAGAAACGTTATATACGGCAATCTCTATTTTGAAAGAAAGTTCGGCAAGAGAAGCAATGACATTTTCCTTCCTGACTGCTTCGGTTTTGGTTGGGCGTTACCTTCAATCGCTGAGCATGCCGGTCTTAAGGGCTTCTCAACTCAGAAGCTTACATGGGGCAGTGCATACGGTGTTCCCTTTGATATCGGCCGTTGGTACGGCGTAAACGGCAAGTCAATCTATGCTTCGCTTGATGCAAAATCCTATTGTACTACATATAAGAAAATCAGAACAAAGAAGGACCTCACCGATAAGCTTGACAAGAATGTCAAAAAATACGATCTTCCTATGACCTTCGGCTACCACGGTGTAGGTGACGTCGGCGGCGCTCCTAAAGAGCCTTCAGTTATTGCTGTATCAAACGAAATTGCTTCCAATGATTCGCACGATATCAAAGTTCTTTCATCTTCACCCACAGATTTCTTTGAGGATCTTGACAATATGTCCGATGCAGTCAAAGACAAGCTTCCTACATACAATAACGAGCTTGTAATGACCTGTCACGGCGTTGGTTCCTATGTTTCACGAGCATTCGGTAAGAGAATGAACAGAAGAAACGAAGAAATTGCCGATATGGCTGAAAGAGCTTCAGTTACAGCTATGGCTCTTACAGGCGCACCTTATCCTCAGGACGAAATCGAAAAGGGCTGGAAGAGAACAATTGCTCACACCTTCCATGATGATATTACAGGTACATCAGTACAGCGTGTATATCAGCGCTCATGGAATGACTATGTGCTCAGTGCCAATCAGCTTACAAACGCATATGAAGGCTCCGCAAGAGAAGTCATCAAGAATCTTGACTCTTCATGGACAAAAGGCACGGCTGTTGTAATCAACAACTCAATTGAGCAGCCCAGAATGGCAGTAGTTGATGTTCAGGTGCCTTACTACGGATATAAGTATGTAAGAGTATTTGAAAAGAACGGTAACGAAGTACCTGCTCAGGTTAACAGCATCGAAGGCGATAAGATGAACATTACTATCGGCGCCTTTGTACCTGCACTCGGTTATAAGGTTGTTGACGTACTTTATAGCGAACAGCCCTGTAACATCAATACAGGTCTTCGTGTAAGTAAGGGTGTACTTGAAAACTTCAAGTATATTGTTTCAATAGACAAGAACGGCGATATCGCTTCAATTATCGATAAGACACTCAACGATACCGAGATACTCAGAAAGCCCATCAGATTTGAAATTAACAAATATAAAGGCACCAAAGAATATGTTGCATGGGAGCTTACATACAACGAGCTTGACAAGTATCCCTGGGAATTTGCAGAGAAGGGCGAGCAGAGCATTGTTGAAGCAGGTCCTGTGAGAGTAACTATCAAAGTTACTCAGAAGGCTTCAAAATCAACATTTACATATTATGTTTCACTTATGGCAGGCTGTCCCTGGGTGAGCGTATATAACGAAGTTGAATGGAGAGAGTTTATGCGTGCTCTTCATAACGGCTTCTATTTCAATGTTAAAAACAACACATCAACCTTCGACCTCGGCCTCGGTGCTATCAAGAGAGAAAAGGCTAACAAGAAGCTTTACTCGGTACCTGCACAGAGATGGGCAGACCTTACTGATAAGTCAAACTATTACGGCGTATCAATCTTCAGTGATTCAAAATATGGCTGGATGATGAAGGATGAAAAGAGCCTCAGACTCACAATCCTCCATTCACCCAAGAACTATTACAGAGACGACAGCGTTCAGGGTATGCTTGAATTCGGTCTCAACAGATACGGCTATGCTATTTATTCACATAGCGGCGATTATACTAGCGGTACTCAGCTTGGTGCACGTATGTTCAACCAGCCTGCAGCAGCCTTCATTACAGATAAGCACGAGGGCAAGCTTGGCAGTGAATACTCTTTCGGTACCATTAGCCATCCCGATGTAATTATCAGAGCAATCAAAAAAGCTGAAAACAGCGATTACATTATTGTACGTGTAAACGAAGGCGCTGACAGAAATGTAAGAAACGTTAAAATTAAGCTCGGTGAAGGTATCGTTGAAGCCTGCGAAGTAAATGCAGTTGAAGACGAAATCGGCGTAGCTACTATTGAAAACGGCTCACTTGTATTCGATCTCGATCCCTACGAGGTCAAGTCATTTGCCGTTAAGCTCGCTGACAGTAAGGTTTCATATAAGGCTCCTCAGACATCAGTTGAGCTTCCCTATAATATTGACATCGTAACATTTAACCACAACAGAGACAGTGCTGTAATTCCCACCATAAATGTTTCAGTTCCCGGCGAAATCTTCCCGAGAGAAATTGAGTGTAACGGTGTGGAATTCAGAACAGGCGATATCTGGGGCGAAGGCAACAACGCTCTTATCTGCGCAGGCCAGCAGATCAATGTTTCCGGCAAAAAATTCTACTTTATCGGTGCAAGCCTTTACGGTGATAAGAAATATAACTTCAAGGTTGACGGTAAGCTTTATCCTGTTAAGGTACAGTCAATCAATGAAAGAATCGGTAAATGGGATCTTTATGATCTTGCTGAAACTGCAAATATCAAGACAGATAAGCTTGCCTGGGAATGTACTCACACTCACAGTGCAAACGGCGACAATGTTGCTGCACAGCTCTTCTTCTTCATGTATGAAATTCCCGTTGGTGAAACAGGTGTGATTACTCTTCCCGATGATAACGGACTTATTATTCTTGCTGCTACCCAGACTCAGGAAGAAACAACTACAAATCTTCAGTCAGCTCTCTATGACAGAGTGTCAGACAGAGTCTTTGACTACAAGATGTCCGCAAAGGAAAAGAGACATCACAGAAAGATGAAGAAAAAGTGGAAGAAGACACCCAACAAGTCATAAATCAAAAAAACAACTATCCCTGCTTTTAAGTGGGGATAGTTTTAAGTAAGGTGAAAAATCGTGATTAAATCTAACTGCCATACTCATACAACCTTCTGTGACGGCAAGAACTCTGCCGAGGAAATGACAAAGGCCGCTATTGATGCAGGCTTTGTTTCTCTTGGTTTTTCAGGTCACAGTCCTATGTATTATGAAGCTGACTGGACAATGACAAAAGAAAATCTAAGCAAGTACATGAAAGATGTAAGAAGAGTAAAGGCTCTTTATGCCGATAAGATTGACATACTCTGCGGAATCGAGCTTGACAGCGACTATGCAGATGTTAATCTCAATGACTTTGATTATACTATTGCAAGTGTACATCAGCTTCACGGCGAGGATCATATATATTCTGTTGATCTTTCACCTGATGAGCTTTCAGAGTGTGTTGACAAAGTTTTTGACGGAGACTGGTACAAGATGGCAGAGACTTACTTTAATAATCTTGCTGAATTCGTCATTTCAGGTGACTTTGATGTTGTAGGACACTTTGATCTTATCACTAAATTCAACGGCAAAACGCCCCTATTTAACGAAGATAACGAGTTTTACAAAGTATCAGCTATCAAAGCTCTTGACAAGATACTTGACAACAAGCCCGATATACTTTTTGAGGTCAATACAGGTGCAATGTACCGCAAAGGAAATCCCAAGCCGTATCCTGCTGAGTTTATGATGAAGCACATAAATAAAAGGGGAGGACTCATTACAATTACAAGCGATTCCCATTGCTGTGAGTCTATAGATTTTGCTTTTGATAAGATGATTGACTACTGTAAAGCCTGCGGATTCAGCGAAGCATTTTATCTTACAAGTAACGGCAGGAAAAAATACAGTTTATAAGCCGGTTTGTATTGACAAAAGCATATCTTTTTGATAAAATAACTAAGCTGTCTGAAAGACGACAGCTTAAAACATGGAGAGTTGTCCGAGTGGTCGAAGGTGCAGCACTCGAAATGCTGTGTGGGGAAACTCACCTAGGGTTCGAATCCCTAACTCTCCGCCAAAAAAACGACTTGTTTCGACAAGTCGTTTTTTCATTTATGTCCGCAGGAGATAACTTCATTACGAGCGAAGCGAGTACTTCATTTGACAGCTTGCTGTCAACTTCATTGTCCGAAAAGCGGACATAAACGAATGAAGTTACCAGACGGTAAATGAAGTGGCAACGCCAATGAAGTGTGCCTGACGGCACAACAAAGTTGCCCTTCGGGTAAACGGAATATTTCGTTCTTGATTATAATATTGACAAGAATTTTTAAGAGTGATATTATTGAGTTATGATATTTAAATTAACCAGTCAAGGAGAAGTGAAATGGAAACTAAGATCGCTACTTCTGTATATTGAAAAAAACAAGCAAAATTTATTCTTGGTATCAATATTATGATTACTATTGCTGTTATTGTGTGGTCGATATTAAACAAGGATTTGGAAATGTTTATTATTTTAGGTGGCTGTACGCTGGTTTATATTCTAATTACACTGTTTGTTACATATTCAGAAAGAAGCGAGATAATAGAAGAGAAAACATCCTAATTATAAAAAGTATAAAAGCGAACAAACTAAAAGCTCCCTCTTTCAGGGAGCTTAATTTATTATCCGAGCAAAAAGTCCGTAACAAGCATTACACAAAATCCGACAAGCAATGCATAAGTTGCTCCGCGCTCGTTACCGTGTGAGTGTGTTTCGGGTATCATTTCGTCACTGATTACATAAAGCATTGTACCGCCTGCAAATGCAAGCGCAAATGGGAGTACGGCTGAAGCGATACTTACGGCAAAGTAACCGATGAGCGTACCGATAACCTCAACAAGTCCTGTAATCATCGCGCTGATGAAGGTCTTCTTCGGTGAAACTCCTGCTGAAAGCATAGGACCGATGATAACCATACCCTCTGGAATATTCTGAAGAGCAATACCGCCTGCAATAATGAGAGCCTGAGAAGTATCACCCGATCCGAATCCGTCTCCTGCGGCAATACCCTCGGGGAGGTTATGAATTGCAATTGCTGTGACAAACAGCAGTACCTTGCTGAGACCCTCGTTGTGGTGAGGCTCAACATCGGAGCCGACCAATCTGTGGAGATGAGGTACGAGCTTATCAATAAGATTTAGACACAAGGCACCTGCAAAAATTCCGGCTATAGTAATAAGCAGTGCAAACTTTCCGCCGTATTCAAGAGACGGTAACACAAGACCAAGCACCGCAGCCGCCAGCATTACACCCGCTGCAAAAGATAAAACAATATCAGAAAAGCGACGGGATATGTTTTTGAATATAAAGCCGATTAGCGAGCCGAGACAGGTTGCACCGCCGACACCTAAGGCTGTTAATAGAACAAGTTTCATAGCAACACCTTATTCATTCTGTGGTTCAGACGCTTCAGTTTCAGACTGAGCCATGAGACGGGAGAGCTCGTCTTTTTTAGCAACATCATTTTTAACAAGTCTGTATACTGTCGATGCTGCGGGAACACTCAGAAGCATACCGAGCACACCGAACATACCCGCACCGACTGTTACGGCTGCGAGTACCCATATGCTGGGAAGACCCATAGAGTTACCGACAACCTTGGGATAAATAAGGTCACCTTCAATCTGCTGAAGAAGCACGATGAAAACGATGAAAATAAGAGCTTTTACAGGAGACTCCATAAAGATAAGGAAAGCGCCAATTGCACCGCCTAAAAGGGCACCTACAACAGGAATAAAGGCAGTTACAACAGTTACTGCACCAATCATTGCAGCATAGGGAAGTCTCAGAATAAACATACCGAGAGTACAGAGAGCACCGAGAATTACAGCTTCAGTGCACTGTGCAACAATGAACTTATGGAAAGAATCATTTGCTACTGATGAAACATAGTAAATCTTTTCTGAAATCTTTTCGGGAAGATAGTGCTTGACCAGGGTTCTGAGCTGAGATAAAAGCTTATCTTTGCTCAGTAGAACATAGATAGCAAAGATTACGGCAAGTACTGTTGTAGTAACACCGGAAACAACAGATGAAACAGTAGATACGACTACATTCATAACACTGCCGACACCTGAGGTAACAGTCGAAATTATACTTGATATCTTTGACTGCCAGTCAATACCTGAAAGGAAGCCGATTATGTCATCAGGTACAAATTCAAATTTGTCAAGCTGAGCAACTACAAAATTCAGCGCATCGGGTATTTCGTCAATAAGCATTTTGATACATCTTGTAAGCTGAGGTACAACCAAAGCAACAATCAATGTTATTATAGAAACTAATGAGAGTAGTGCCAGAGCAACTGCAAGTCCTCTTCTTGTTCTCACAATAATCTTATTCTCCGACTTTGAGAGAAGATGTCTTTCAAAGAAACTTGTAAGAATGTCAAGGGGATAGGATACTGCTGCGCCGATTAAAAGGGGCAGTACTGCGGCAAATGCCGTCTTTAATATAAGTGCGGCACTTGGCCAATAGTGAATGCAAAGGTAAAGAGCAAAGCCGATACCTGCGATTTTAAGTAAAGTTTTTGTTTCAATTTTCTTCATTTTACTCACCTTTATAATTTGATTATAAACTCATAAACTGCAGAGGCGATTTCTTTAGCGCCCTCATTGTTGGGGTGTACATTATCTTTACCAAATAAGTCTCTTCTGTTTTCAGTGAGGTCATTTATATCGATAAGCATATAACCTTTTTCTTCGGCAACGTCTCTGACAATATCAGCAATTTCCTCAATAATTAGGGGCTGAACATCATAATTGGAAAGTCCCTCGGTTACACCATCGGGGAAATATGCTGTAGGAGGAGTACAGAGAAGTACTTTAGGAGGATAATCAACTTGTGTATAAGTTTCAAGCAAACTTATATATTCCTTTCTGAATTTCTCAGCGCCCTTCCAGTTTTCGGGCTTCGAGTCATTGCTGCCCAGCATAAATACAAGCACATCCGTATCAAATTCATGTGACCAGATATACGCCTTTGTAACGTTATAAGGCTGATCGCCGTCGGGCTGAACTGTGCTTCCGCTGACGCCGTAGGATTTCACACAATAACCGGCATCAAGCATCTGAGAAAGAAGAGCCGGATAGTTGTATTTCGGCCAGTTTTTAATGCTGTGACCGTATGTTACACTGTCACCGACGAGGGCAATTTTTATCTGACCTTCTTTATAGGGCGGGTTGATTCTGATACCGGAGAGTCCGTTAAAGAACATAAAAGTAAATAATCCTGCTGAGCAAATTGCAATTACCAATATGACCACTAATACTGTTTTTAACGTCTTATTCATTTTTGTCACTCCTTTTTCAGTCGCCTCTGACGATTCTGTACGTCTGTCTGAAGTCCTCTTTGCCCCAGCCTCTTTCAACACCTTTTTCAATAGCGGCTTTTGCAACTCTCATACCGGGCATATCGAAGCCTATTTCTTCGCTCATTTTAGCGCAGATGTTGATATCCTTGCATACATTTTCCAGGGAAAAGGCTGTTGTCCAGTCTTCGTTCTTGAGTTTTTCTCTCTGTGCCTGCATATAGAAGTTCTGTGCACCGCCTGCAGCAACAGCATCAGCAAAATTATCAATTGAAACGCCGTATTTCTGAGCTAAAAGAAGAGTTTCGTTAACTGCGTTCTGAATCTCTGCAACAAGGGTATTGTGGCATATTTTAGCTGTGAGGCCCATTCCGTTTTTACCCATATAGATTACCTTCTGTCCCATATAAGAAAGAATAGGCTCAATAACGGGGAACAAATCCTCGTCGCAGCCTGCAAGCACACCGAGGGTACCTGCAATTGCATCAGCCTTTGAGCGTACAACGGGGCAGTCTGCAAACTGAGCACCCTTGCTTTTTACTATTTCGCTGACTTTTACCGAAACATCGGGATCAATTGTACTCATATCGATACAGATTTTGCCTTCGGAAAGATAGGGGAGTAGCTCTGAATAGCAGTCACTGACATGCTTCGATGTAGGAATCATCGTAATGATAACATCTGCCTTCTGAGCTACTTCGATATTCGTACCGCAGCCTTCGGCGCCGAGGGCAACGAGTTTATCTATCTGACTTTGCTTGTGATCGTTGGCATATACAGTATCATTATGCTTTTTCACAATATTTTCGCACATTGACTCACCCATAATTCCAAGACCGATAAAACCTATTTTCATAACTGATACACTCCTATAGTATTTACTTAATAAATTATATAACCAATGAATTTTCTTGTCAATAAGTGTTGCCGTTTTTTATAGATTGTGATAAAATATAGCGGTAAATTCACTGTAAAGGACAGATTAACATTTAAAAATGGAACAAAGAATGAAACTAAGAAGCAGCCATACAATTGATATGTGCACAGGTTCAATCGCCAAGAAAATGATTATATTTGCCTTGCCGCTTATGCTTTCAGGTATATTACAGCTCCTCTTCAATGCGGCTGATGTGATTGTTGTAGGTAAATTTGCAGGTGATGCTTCTCTTGCCGCCGTTGGTTCAACAAGCTCACTTATTAATCTTACCACTAACCTGTTTATAGGTCTGTCTGTCGGTGCCAATGTTCTTACAGCAAACTATTTTGCCGCAGGGCAGGAGAATGAACTTAAAAAGACAGTACACACTGCAATGACTCTGAGCGTAATCGGCGGTATTGCTCTCACAGTAATCGGCATTGTTTTTGCACCGTATATTCTGACATTGATGCAGACACCCGATGATGTTCTGAGTCTTGCGGTAATATATCTTCGCACTTATTTCTGCGGTATGACGGCAGTTATGGTCTATAACTTCGGCAGCGCCGTACTGCGTGCTGTCGGCGACACAAGAAGACCGTTATACTATCTCACCGTTGCCGGTGTTGTCAATGTTTGTTTGAATCTGTTTTTTGTAATCAGGTTCAATATGGGTGTATTCGGCGTAGGACTTGCGACTGTAATTTCTCAGATAATTTCAGCTGTATTAATCGTTATCTGCCTGATGAGGGAACAAAGTGCAATAAGACTCAGCGTCAGGAATTTAGGTATTGACAGTCATAAGCTTATGAGAATAGTTAAAATCGGTCTTCCTGCAGGCATTCAGGGTATGCTTTTTTCTCTTGCGAATATTGTTATTCAATCTTCGGTTAATTCATTCGGCACAACTGTTGTTGCCGGCAACTCTGCATCGCAGAATATTGAAGGCTTCGCATTCACTTCAATGAACGCATTTCACCAGTCAGCAGTATCTTTTACGGGACAGAATGCCGGGGCAAGAAAATATGAGCGTATAAACAGGATTCTTTATACAGCGTTAGGTTATGTTCTCGTTGTAGGTCTGATTTTCTGCGGAATATATGTTGTTTTCGGAAAAAGCCTTATAGGCTTCTATACAGACAGCAGCGCAGTAGTTGAAGCAGGTGTCAGAAGACTGATAATCATTGCCTGCTCATATGCTATCTGCGGTATGATGGATGTAGTTGTCGGTTCTCTCAGAGGCCTCGGATATTCAATTATGCCTATGATTGTTTCTCTCATTGGCGTATGCGCCCTCAGACTTATATGGATAGCTACGGTTTTTCAGCTTCCTGAATTTCATAAGATTGAGATCATATACTATACTTATCCGATCAGCTGGACTGTTACACTGATTGCACACCTTATATGCTTTTCGGTAGCTAAGAAAAAGATAAGAAAAAAGTGGCTTATCTGAAGATAATTAACGAAATTTTTACACCGTAACAATAGTTGGCAACAAATTCAGCTTGCTAAATTTATCAGTTTATGATATAATGTCACAAAACTTGTTCTACATAAGAGCTATAGTTCAATATAGCTCTTTTTTTGAGCTTTTTTTACTTTAGCTTATTAAATCAAATAACCCAACAAACGAAAGGGGTAAACAGATGATCAATAAAGAATATGACTCAAAAATAGCTGAATGGATAGACGTCAATAAAGAGAGAATACTCGAAAACTGGATTGAGCTTTGCAAAATACCTTCAATAAAAAGCGACGCAACAGAAGGTGCTCCTTTCGGTGAAAACTGCGCTAAAGCACTTGAATATGCCGCTTCGCTTTTTGATAGCAAAGATATCACCTCAAAAGTATATAAAGACAGCGGATATGCTCTCGCAACCTATGGAAAAGGCGATAAAACCATCGGCCTTTTCTCTCACAGTGACGTTGTACCTGTCGGCGATGACTGGCTTTACACTGAGCCATTCAGCCCCATTGTCAAAGACGGAGCACTTATCGGCAGGGGAGCAGAGGATAATAAATCAGGAATAATTGCTTCACTCTGCGTAACCGAATTTTTAAGAGACAATGGAATAAATCTGAAAAGCAAACTTCAGACATTCATCGGTTCAGACGAAGAATGCGGTATGGATGATATGAAAAACTATCTTAATGAGCAGAAAATGCCCGATGTTTCAATTGTACCCGATGCAGATTTTCCGTGCAGTACAGGTGAAAAGGGTATTTATCACTTCTGGTGTCAGTCAAGAGACAGTCTCAGTGAGATAGTTTCAATTCAGGGCGGCGAGGCATTCAATATAGTCCTTGACAAGGTGCATACAAAGATTAAATATTCAGAGGCTCTTTATAATGAGCTTACCTCGAAGATTAATAATAGAGCAGAATTCAATATTACTGCTGAAGACAATACAATATGCCTTGAAGCTAAAGGCGTTGCCAAGCATGCGAGTATTCCTGAAGGCTCAGTAAATGCAGTATATATCACAGCTGAGCTTCTGAGTGAATGCGATAATCTCAGCGCTAATGACAAAGCAATGATGCTGAAGATAAAAGAAATCCTTTCTTCATCATACGGAGATTCTCTCGGAGTTTTCCACAGTGATGTTAATTTCGGCAAGACAACAACGGTAAACGGTATTGTAAAAACTGAAAACGGCAGAATTTGTCTTAGCTTCGACTGCAGATACGGTGACACATACAGTGGCGATGCTCTTGAAAAGAACAGTGAAGCTGCACTGAATAAATTCGGTTTTGATGTTACCTATAAAGACAACAGTCCGGGATTCTCCATAGACAAAAACAGCAAAATTCCTCTTGCTCTTGAAGATATTTATGCCGAAATCACAGGTGAAAGGCTTAGAAGCGTGCTTATGTCAGGCGGTACCTATGCAAGAAAGCTGAAAAATGCATTTTCAATCGGTACTTTTATACCAAGAGAAGGTGCTCTCAGGATGCCTGACGGTCATGGCGGACCGCATCAGTGCGACGAAATGATTGACATTGAAGGCTTTTTTATGGCATTAAGAGTGCTTATTCACTATGTTTTAGCCTGTGACGAGCTTATAAATGAGTAAATCAGCAAACAAAAAATTAACCAAATCAAATATATCTATTGTGTTTTCGTTGATTTTTTAGTATAATAATATTTATAATTTAACATTATAGCTCTGTAATTGTTGAAAATATCAAGAATAAAAAATAAGGTGGTATTTATTTGAACTCCAAGACGATTTTATATGTTTTAAAAAGAGTGGCTCTGGCGCTGTTATCAATTTGGATTGTTATAACTGTAACCTTCTTTGTTATGCGTGCTGTACCGGGCGGACCCTTCGTTGGCGAAAAAGCTACAACTCCCGCTGCTCAGGCAGCACTTGAGGCAAAGTACGGTCTTGACAAGCCTCTTATGACTCAGTATTTTACTTACCTTAAGGACATCGTTACAGAATTCGATTTCGGTCCTTCACTTAAGCAGAGAGGCCGAGACGTAATCGACATTATTTCTGACGGTCTTAAGGTGTCTGCAAAGCTCGGTGTTGTTGCTGCTCTTATTGCGCTTGTGACAGGTGTTTGCCTCGGCTCACTTGCTGCTCTGAGACGAAATAAGATAATTGACAAAATTATTATGGTTGTCACTACAGCCTTTGTTTCTATGCCCTCGTTTATTATGGGTACACTTTTGCTCATACTCTTTGCCATAACTTTCAGGATTTTCCCGGCAAACGGCACTACAACCGAAGGCCTGATACTTCCTGTTATCACTCTTTCGCTTTATCCTATGGCATATATCACACGTCTCACTCGTTCATCGATGCTCGATGTTCTCGGTCAGGACTATATCCGTACAGCCAGAGCTAAGGGCGTATCACCCAAAAATGTTATATTCAAGCACGCACTTAAGAATTCACTTATTCCCGTTGTAACCTACTTCGGACCTATGCTTGCCTATATCGTAACAGGTTCACTTGTTGTTGAGCAGATTTTTGCCGTATCCGGTATCGGCAGAGCCTTCGTTAACAGCATCATCAACCGTGATTATACACTGATTATGGGTACAACTATCGTTCTCGCAGCACTGATTGTTATAATGAATCTAATAACTGACTTTGTCTATAAGATCGTTGACCCGAGAATTACTTTAGAATAAGGAGGAAACTGAAATGAAAAAAATGCCTTTAAGCTTACACGTTAACGTTGACTCCTTCATTCCCGCAACAGACAAAGACAAGGAATATATGGTACAGATGAGGCCGTCTTCAACCTTCTTTAAAGACGGTGTAAAGCGTCTTATAAAGAACAAGGTTGCTTTGGTGTCACTTATTATAATTGTACTTGTAACCCTTTCTTCGATTCTTCTGCCTATGTTCTGGCCCTATTCATATGATACTCAGCTCGGTATTACACCGGGTAAGCCCGTTGATGCGTCATATGCTAACCTTGCACCTTTCGAATACGGCGCAACAGAGCAAGCTAAAATCGCAGCAGGGGAGAAGGTGTTCCCGCAC
>JAZSGK010000072.1:0-6311 GCA_045532695.1 Acutalibacteraceae bacterium | reverse complement strand
TAACACTGTCAGGTATTGTTAAACTTGTAAGGTTTGGACACCCTACGAACGCACCACCATTAATTGTTTCTACGGTATCAGGAACATTAAACGATGTCAATCCTGTATTGGAAAAAGCAAAAATACCTATATATTTGACACTTTCAGGAATAACGATGTCTGTAAGTTTTTTACAACCCTCGAAACAATTACTTCCCATACTTTTAACACTGTTTCCGATGGTAAGATTCGTAAGTTCATAACAGTTTCCAAAAGCCCAAGGTTCTATTGTGGTAACGCCATTTCCTATTACAACTGTTGTCAAATTAAAACAGTTATAAAAAGCCCTTTCGCCTATTTTGGTTGTTCCGTTACCGATATAAACATTTTTAAGATTTTCACGATGATAGAAGGCTGAATCTGAAATTTCCTTTACACCGTCCCCTAAATATAAAGTTTCAAGACCGTAAGGGAGCTCTAAGAGAGCAATATCATATGTAATATTGGGTATGTTGACAGATTTCAGATTTGTGCATCTAAAAGCGTCCGCATGAATAACCTTAACACTATCCGGGAGCGTTATGTCGGTAAGTGTGTCACTTTTAAAAGCTTGTCCGGCAATTGCAACTGCACCGTCTTTAACGGTATATGTGCCTGAAAGACTTTCTTTGGTATCTACAAGATAGTTATCAATATAGAGCGCTCCGTCTACCCAATTGTTTTCATCTTTATAAACCGGAGTGTTTCCGAAAGCAGAGTAATCTATCAAGATACCATTATCAGGAAGGGAAATATCTTCCAAATGAATGCAACCCCAAAAGGCAGAGATACCAATGCTTGTAACGCTATCAGGTATTTCAATCTTTGAAATTCTAGAATGTTCAAACGCTCCGTTACTGATAGTTTCAACACTGTCAGGTATAGTTACATTCTCAATGCCTGCGTAACCGAATCCTCGTATAGTTGTAACCCCATAAGGAATATTGTATGAAGTTTCTTTGCTGAAATAATCAATCAATACTGTTTTATCCTTATTGTACAATACACCTACACTATCTGAAGAAAAGTGTTTATTATCAGCATCAACCGTAAAATCTGTGACTTTGCAACTTTGGAAAGCATCAAAACCGATTGTTTCTACATTTTTTCCAATTGTCAAACTTTTAACAGTTGATCCACTGAAAGCAAAGTTGCCAATACTTGTAACATTTTCAGGTATAACCAAACTTTCATAATTGTAATCGTTAAAAGCAAAAGCGGAAATAGTAACTACACTATCCGGAATAGTGTATGCCTCTGCTCTTCCACAAGGGTGAGATAATAACTTAGTTTTATCCTTGTTAAACAGAACGCCATTCTCATCAGTAGAAAAATATTCATTATCATTTTCAACTATAAATTTTGTAACTGTGCAATCGCTAAATGCCACAAAATCTATATGTGTGATATTACTTTTAATTGTAATACTGTTTATATCGCGACATCCTTGAAAGAACGAGGTGGAAAGGGCGACAACCTCATATCCACCCAAGGTTTCGGGTATAGTTATGTCACCGCTGATGTCAGTGGATACACCTACAATGGTTGCTTTATCATCTGTTAAAGTGTAAGTGTAATACCCATCGGTATATTTCAATTCTTCCGCACTCGCTGACATCATACCCCACACTAAAAGGGTACCGACAAGAGCGAGTAACAATAATAATCTGCTTATTTTTTTCATAATGATTGACCTCCGTAATATATTTGTTTTAAGCGACTTAATCAGAATACTATAACCTCCCTTCAATAAAAAATGCGCCACAGCAAAAGGATAGTGTTTTCACACTGTCCGTAAGCCGTAACGCACAAAATTTTATGCTCAATAATCCCCGACTTTCAGCGGAGATAATAAAAAAGCGCGTCCCGGCAAACGGAACGCACTGAAAAACGCATTCCTTTTGCCGCGACGCAAAATTATTGAATATCTACATTTCCGAGTATATCAAAAATAAAGGAACACACTTTTACCAAGTATTTCCTCAGAAACATGTCAATATTCAATTTTACGTCGCACAATTAGTATACACAAATGTCACCGAAAAATCAACCCAAAACACAAAACTCAACTTTTAATATTTTATCCCTTGTTAAATCCTCGGCAGTGTACTATAATAGAAAAAACGAAAGCTGAAGGATTGATATAAATGGATAATATGGAAAACCGAAGTATAGAAGAGGTGACAGCTGAAAGTGCGCCTGAAAGGCAGGAGCAGAAAAGTGCCTTTTCCACTGCAGTTAAATGCATCGCTCTTATAATAGGACTCTTTGTCCTCGGTAATGTCATAGGCTCACTTACAAATATAAGAAGAGTGGATAATTTTCAGACACACTATAATACAACCACCACCGCTTCTGCTGAGCTGTCCGCAACTGAGTCAACAACGGCTGAAACAACCACTCAGGCTGAGCAGACTACAGAAACCACAACCGAAACCACTGAAAAAGTGACAACAACTACCACTCTGCCTGCTACAACAGAAGATGTAACCCCCGACACTAAAGAAGAGCTGGTTGCGCTGTTTAATAAAAGCGCCAATAACATCAAGAAGAAAGCGACAAAGATTACCCGCAATTATGACAATAAGCAACATAACGAAAAGCTGAGCAATTATCCGAGAGTGCTCAACATAGTTGCAACACCTCTTATAAACTCATATCTCATAGACAATGATATTCCCGTTGAATATACCGATGAGGATATCATAAGGGCAAACTATCCCGTCAAGGGCAGGGACTGGGTCAGCAAGCTTACGGCAGAAGATATAGCCGAAGCAAATTGTGTGGAAAAGAAAGATAGATATGAAATTCAGCTGAAGCTTCTTTACTGCAAAGACCCCGAAGAAAACAAAGGTGTCTGCTCTGTAATGGATGCAGTTACTCTTGAAATAATACAGGAATATGCAGACGTTGTTAAAAACTGCAGTGTAGAATATTATGACTGCGAGATTAATTGCACTATTGAAAAAGACAGCGGAAATATGATCTATGCCAGATACACACAGCCCATGATTCTAAATATCACAACTCAGGCTCTTACTGAAAGAAAAGGCGTTTTTGCAATGACCTTTGAAAGTGAATATGTAATTGAATACTAAAACTAAAAGGCGGCTATGAAAAGTCGCCTTTAATTATTTGCTGTTTTCCTTGCGTATTTTCTGCTCGGTTTCTATTCTGCTTTTATTGGAAGATATTTTGTCATATCGCTCTCTCAGAAACTCAGCTGTAAGGTCAAAACGGTAAGGATTGTCTTCTTTAAAGCTGCTTTCTTTTTTATCGCTCATTGATATCACCCCTTATTAGTTTTGCTCAAATGATTAAATATATTCAAATGTTAAAAAAGCGGTACAGATTTTGTTTCTGTACCGCTGCTGATGTTTTATTTGTTGTTTTCGTCGGATGGGCGTTACTTTTCTTGTAAGAAAAGAACTTTGCTTATTCCTTAAAATGCAATTTTTTCAATAAGCTTTCGCTTTATCACTAAAAACTCCTCACTCATAACAAGTGAATTGTCCCTGGGCTTCGGCAATGTGACAATTATCTCATCACTTATCTTACCCGGCTTGCCCGAAAGAATGTAAATTCTGTCCGAAAGTAAAATCGCCTCGTCAATATCGTGAGTGACAATGAGTGAAGAAAGCCTGATCTCTTTCATAATGTCAAGATACCACTGATGAACAGCCGTTTTTGTAATTGTATCAAGTGCACTGAAGGGTTCATCTAAAAGCGCAACACCCTCTGAGGCAAGATATGTGCGAAGAAAAGCTGCCCTTTGCCTCATACCGCCCGAAAGCTGATGAGGATATTTTTTCTCAGTGCCGTCAAGTCCGAAAAACTTAAAATGCTCCTGAGCCTTTTCTCTTGCAAGCTTTTTCTTTTCGCCTTTCATAATAAGAGGCAAAGCCACATTGTCAAGGACAGTATAGTGAGGTAGGAGCAGATCCTTCTGGAGCATATAGCTCATTCTGCCGGTCTTGCCTGTTATATCCTCACCGTCTGAAAGTACCCTGCCGCTGTCAGGTACACTAAGTCCCGACAGCACATTAAACAGAGTCGTTTTACCGCTGCCGCTGACACCTACAAGAGAGACAATCTCGCCCTCGTTCAGGTGTATGTTTATATCTTCAATTACATTTTCACCGTCATATGAAACGGTGACATTACACGCTTTCAGTTTTTCCATAATCAAACCAACTTTTTATGAAAGATAATCGTTTGTGAAGCCTGTACCTGCAGGAATGGGATTTTCTACGAGGCCCTCGTCGCTGAGCCACTTATAGAAGTTATTCCAGCGCTCTGCATCTATTACGCCCCAGCTCTCAGCATCGGCAATGTACTGCTCATTAATCCATTTCTGACTTGCGAGGACAAGCTCTTCAGAGCCGATAAGTGAGCCTGTAGTGTCACCTGCAATAAGAATAGATGCAGCCTCTTCGGGATTGGCAATTGCATATTCGTAGCCTTTTGCCGTTGCGGAAAGGAAAGCCTTTGCAGCTTCGGGGTCACTCTCGAGGAAATCCTTATTGGCAATAATAACAGGAGTGTAGAAGTCGAAAACCTCATCAAGCTCACCGAAGTCGAAATATTCGAAGTCGAGACCTGTCAGCTCTGCATTGATACCTGACCAGGCGTAATAAATCCATACTGCGTCGGTGTCACCGTGCTCAAGAGCTTCGGCTTCGTTGGTGATAACATTGGGAATAAGCTCAACCTTATCGAAATCACCGCCGTCCTTTTCCATAACATGCCTGATTATTGCTTTTTCTGTGGGGCTGTCCCAGGTGCTGTAGCGTTTGCCCTCAAGATCCTTGGGAGAAGGACAGTCAAGAGAAATAATGCCCGAAGTATTGTGCTGTAAGATAGTCGCAACTGTTGTGATATTGAGAGGCTCTTTACTTGCAAAGTTTGCTGCAAGGCTGTCCTGAGCTGTAATACCGAACTGTGACTGACCTGCAGATGTCATCATTTCAGCACCGCCCTCGGGTGGCTGTACGATTGTCACATCAAGACCTGCATCGGCATAGTAACCCTTTTCAAGGGCAACGTACAAGCCCGTATGGTTAGTATTAGGTGTCCAGTCAAGACAAATGGTTATTTTCTTAAGGTCGCTGCCCTCATCGGCAGAGTCCGAGCAGGCGGCAAGGGTGAAAAGAAAAACAAGTGAAAGCAGAATTGCTGTAAGTTTTTTCATAGTATAAAATCCTTTCTTTTACTTCTTTCTCTTATAGGGCATAGCAAGATTTTTAAGCAAGGCTACTGCGCCCATAAGAGCGAGACTGACTAAAGACACAAGGATAATTACCGCAAACATTTTGTCAAAAGCATAGGCCTTTTTTACTCTTGTCATATATACGCCGAGGCCTTCAAAACCGCCCAGCCATTCGGAGATAACTGCGCCTACAACGCTGTAGGATGCAGAAACCTTAAGGCCCGAGAAAAATTGCTCGGTAGCGCCCGGAAGCTTGATATGGCGGAAAATCTTAAAATTACCTCCGCCCATACTCCTTATAAGGTTAATGCTGTCGGGGTCGGCACTTTTAAAGCCGTCAAGGAGGGATATGGTTATAGGGAAAAAGGTAGTCAGCACCACAAGAGTAATTTTGGGTGCCATTGAAAAGCCCATCCATAAAACCAACAGAGGGGCTATTGCAATGGTTGGTATAGTCTGAGTGATAACAAGTATAGGGTACACCGCCTTATATAAAAAGTCGAAGCGGTCCATTAAGACTGCGATAACAAAGGCAAGTGCTGTGCCTATAAGCAGACCGTAAAGTGCCTCCTGCAAGGTGATAGCCGCGTGGGACATAAGTATATTAAAGTCGCTTATAAAAGCGCGTACCACATCGACGGGTGACGGCAGCATATATGAGGGTATAATTTCACCCTCACTGACAAAGAGCCACACTCCTGCCAGCACAAGCAGTGAGACAACGGGTGCTAATTTACCTGTGATGCTTTGATACTTTTTTGTCAATGGTTAAAACCTCACCTTCGGGTCTGTAAACAACCTTGATATAGGCTGAAACACTTTCGCAGCCTGCTTCAATGGCTACTTTCTGACAGTTGGTTGCTATTTCCATAAGCTGGTCATAGCTTTCACCTTCGATTGTTGTTTCGAAGGGGCCTACATAATAATTTAAGCCTGATGAAGCTATATATGCTATAACCTCATCAACTATGCGGATAAGCTCCTCTTCACTGTCAGTTTTGGGTAAAACCTGAATTGCGATACTTGCTGTCATTTTTGACATCTCCTTGTGATAAATTATTTTAACATAGGAAATTCCTGCGGT
>JAZSGK010000006.1:0-3276 GCA_045532695.1 Acutalibacteraceae bacterium | reverse complement strand
AGAACTTCCTTAATGGGTCCCTTGTAGCAGTCTTCGCAGTCGGGGAGTGACTTGCCGTAAATATCCTTGATGAATGAACCAAACTTAAGCTGCTTGATATTTACATTCATCTGATACTTGGTAACAAGGTCGATAATCTGCTCCTTCTTGTCCTTGTTTGCTCTTGCAGTGATTTCCTTGAGAACAATCTCAACGCCCTGCTTGGGTGTGATGCCTTTGAGAGTGATGAGGGTCTTACCTGCCTTATAAGCGATATCGAACTTTACTTCCTTGCCCCTTGACATTACGCTGATTTCTTCAGCTGATGTAATATCTTCGAATACGAGAGTGTAATTTCTTCTTGCAGGAAGTGTTGTACAGTTACCCTCAGAGGGCTTGATTTCGAAGAATACGTCACGTACTGCCTCACGAACCTTGAACTTAGTGATAGCGAAGTTGCCGTTTTTGTATTCGTTGCTTTCACCGTCGTCCTCATAAAGCTCAAAGGTGTTTGTGCCTCTGAAAATGCGAAGGGTCATATCCTTGGGATTCTTCCAGTCGTTGGTTCTGTTGTTGTCTGAAAGAGGAATGATTGCACCCTCTTTTGCGAGTACGGGTATGCTTTCGATACCGCGGTACATTGTAACCTTCTTGTCGCCTTCATAGATTGCACCTGTATAGATGTCAGTCCATCTGCCTTTCGGGAGCCATACCTCAACTCCGGCGAGGTTTGTGTAAATTGACTTGGGCTTTGTTATGGGAGCAACCATAAGCTCTGAACCGAAGAAATACTGGTTGGGTACCTCATAAGCCTCATTGCAGTCGGGATAGGGATAGTACATAGGCTCGCAGAGAGCAAGTGAATGCTTATGTGTACGGTAGTTCATTGAATAGATATAGGGTATCATGGCGTGGCGCTGACGAAGGACATCTGTTGCAATAGTTTCAGCCTCATAGCAGTGCTTCCAGGGCTCTTTACCCATAAACTCGTTGCTTGTTGAGTGAAGTCTCATAATGGGGGAGTAAAGACCGTACTGTACCCATCTTGTATATAGCTCATCGTCCTTTGAGCCCATCATATGTCCGCCGATGTCATGGCTCCACCAGGTGTAGCCTACGTTGGTTGCAGTTGAAGTGAAGTAGGGCTGGAAGTCGAGAGCTTCCCAACAGATTTTTGTGTCGCCTGAGAAACCTAAGGGGTATCTGTGTGAGCCTATTTCAGCAAAACGCGAAAGGACCAGAGGTCTGTTGCTGCCTTTGTCATTGGCAAGGGTATGGTAGTGGTTGAGTGCCCAAAGAGGGTCAAGATTTTTAACCTTGGTGTTTTTGCCCTGCTGCCAGTCAATCCACCAGAAGTCAACGCCCTGATCCTCGTAAGGCTTATGGAGAATATTGAAGTAAGCGTCAACATAGTCGGGATCTGTTATATCGAAGTGAATTCTCTTCTTACTCTTGGGGTCAACGCCCATACGGGTTGCGAACTCATCATACATATCCTCAAAGAAGCGTACGCCCTGAGCAGGGTGAAGGTTTACTGTAACCTTGAAATTCTTATCATGGAGCCACTTGAGGAAGCCCTTATAGTCGGGGAAAAGCTCAGTATTCCAGCTGTAACCTGTCCAGCCGTCGCCCTGAAGGAAGAAATCTGTTGTGTTGGGCAGAAGGGAGAATTTGCCGCCGCTGTTGCCGAAGCGCTCTTTGACATCAACCCAGTGCCAGTCCATATCTATAGTTGCAACGGTAATGGGAATATCTCTCTCAACGAACTTATCCATAAGATCCATATATTCCTGCTGAGTGTATGCCTTATAACGGCTCCACCAGTTACCAAGGGAATATCTCGGTACGAGAGGTACCTGACCTGCAAGACTGAAGAAGTCCTTGAGACAGCCTCTGTAATCGTTGGCATATGCAAAGTAGTATTCGTCTTTTATTGTCTTGGCTCTTTCGCCGATAGTACCGTCGGACTTTAAGATAAGGCTCTTTGTGTCATCATAGACAGCAACACCGTTTCTTGACATAATACCGTCACCAAGTTCAATGGGACCTGTTGTCATATCAAGAGTGCGGTATGTACCTTTCAGGTTACCTGTCTTGTATTCGGTTAAGTTTTTGCCGCCGCGAAGTGATATACCCAGCATCTTCTCGTTTTTGCAGTCGTATTTGAAGATAGTTTTTGATGTAATGATGATAACAGTATCACCGTCATTTACTACCTTGTATTCGGGTTTAGCGAAATTACGGCAGATTACACTCTGAGTAGGCTCATCGGTATAGTTGCCGTGCTTATCGATTTCAACTCTTAGGAGTCTGTCTGTGATGACAGAGAGTCTGACACGGTTTTTGATGACGGTGTAATCCGAGGGTGTCGCACTGTCTGTGTTCCATGAGAAAGTGTCTTTGAAGTATTTGCAGATTGGCTTCATAATTTTTCTTACCTTTCAATATAGATATATACATAATATCTTATTTCATCTGCTAATTCAAGTTATATCCCATACTTTCGTCAAAAGGCACAAATTGAAGCCTCAATTTTCTACAGTTAAGGAAACTTAATATTTATTGCAGATGATAGAAAATTATGTCAGATTATGTTAAAATATAGTGTAAAATTATGCATATTATGTTTCACGGAGGTTAAAAAGTATGCAAGAGAAAAAATACGTACCAAAAAAAGAACTGACAGCCTTTTGTGTTGCCGGTATGGGTCAGGGTATGATATATGCCCTTATGTCGAGCTATATCAGTGACTATTATCTTAACGTCCTTCAGCTGACACCTATGTTTGTACTTCTGCTTATGCTTCTTGCCCGTGTCTGGGATGCTATCAATGACCCTCTTATGGGTATGATTGTTGACAGAAGTAACCTTAAAAGCGGAAAGATGATTCCTTTTATCCGTTTTGCTCTTATTCCTGTAGCAGTTGTTACAATCCTTATGTATTTAAGTCCGAATCTTGATAAAACCGAGCTTATGGTTTACTCTGCAATCGTTTATGTTGCCTGGGGTATGCTTTACACGGTAGGTGACGTATCATTCTGGGGTCTTCCAAATGTTATTACACCCGATTCAGAAGAAAGAAGCTCAGTAATTTCTATCAGCAAAATTTTCAATAGCATCGGCTCCGCTGTTCCTGAGGTGCTTTTCCTTGTTGTAGGTCTTATTATGGCTGCCTGGGTTAAGGCTCAGGAGGTTACTCCCGACCCGCTTTCAGTTCAGAAGAAAAAGTATTTAGTTATGGCTGTTGTAACAGTCGGTCTTGGCACAATTCTTTATTCATGTGTATGCACAGGCGTT